>CALMHE010000348.1 GCA_937863865.1 uncultured Anaerolineaceae bacterium
ATCACACCGCACCGGATTTCATAATACATCCCCGCACTGACCAGTGGCAGCAAGCCCACCCACATGAGAGGTCCCTTGAATCCTCCGGTGAAGAAAAACAGCATCAACGTGGCAACCAGATCCACGGCAACATTGATCAGCCTGTGATTGGCAAGACGGATGTTGTATAACGCCAGCACCGTCATGATTAAATTCCACAAGCCAACCAGACCAACAGCCCCCATCGCCATTCCATTGAAGGAGCCTGTGCTGGAGAGCTTCCAGGAGAATAACAACAAAGCCATCCAGCGGGCGGAGATGGCAAACCAATCTGCCAGATAAGGGTAATCGGATCGGAATGAACTGAATTTATTTATGGAGGTCACAGAATCATCCCCCAGGCTTCTTTACTTCCATCATTGGTGCCAATTATATCAGATTCTGACCCCAAGCTGCCATACCCCGGATGGTTGTCTGCTCCACCCGATTTCCAAATGGAAATCATCATCATACGCCTGCCATTTATCGGATTTTCCGAAACCGATGGTCTGATAGGCTCATGCAGATGGTTCCAGAGGTAATGGCTGTGCGAAAAATACCTGCCTTTCGAGATTGTTTTCATGCAGAAAAATTACCTTTAACCTTATTTTACTCCATCTGGAACGTGTATAATGGATCAAATTCCCATTTTCAGGACAAACGATGAACCAACCTCTTTCCGCCTGGAAGAAAATTCTGTATGGCTCCGGGGATACCGGTTTCAGTCTGACATTGACCATCCTTGGAGCTTACTTTGCCATTTTCCTAACAGATGTGGTGCAGGTTCAACCAGCCGTGGCGGCTGCAGCCATCTTCATTGGACGAACCTGGGATTATATTAATGATCCGCTGATTGGTTACATTTCCGACCGCACCCGCACGCGCTGGGGGCGGCGGCGACCATTCCTCCTGTTCGGTGCGGTGCCATTTGCGCTGGCATTTTTACTCCTCTGGGTGCGTCCGCCCTGGCAGAGTGATGTTGCACTGGCAATTTATTATGCCATTGCCTACATTATCTTTGATGCCGCCGCCACGTTTGTTTACATGCCCTATTTCGCACTCACCCCGGAACTGACCTCCAGTTATGACGAGCGCACCGCGCTTACCAGTTATCGCATGTTCTTCTCGATTGTGGGCAGCCTGGCTGCTTTTACTGTACCTCTGATGATCATTGGTTCCTTCCGACCCGAGAATGCCAGCCGGGTGTTCCTGATGGCAGTGATCTTCGCGGTGGTGAGCTGCCTGCCCCTTTTTTTGGTCTTTTTCAGTACACGCGAGCGGCAGGATTATCAGGATCTGAAACAGCCGAACCTGAAGGAATCCCTGCAGGCAGCCTTGAAAAATCGCCCGTTCATCTTTGGGGCAGGTCTTTTCCTGCTGACCTGGATGGCAATGGACATCCTGCAAGCCACCCTGCTGTATTTCGTGAAGTATGTGGTCCAGCGCGAGGGGCAGAGTGACTTGATCATGGGAATCATCTTCGTCACAGCCATTTTTGCCCTTCCCCTGTGGAACTGGGCATCCCGCCGGCTGAACAAACGTTGGGCATATGTGGCAGGGGTGGCGTTTTGGGCTGCGGTTCAACTGGTGCTGATCACCCTGAACAGTGGTTCGGACCTGATGTTGTTAATTTTCCTCTGTGTCATGGCAGGGATTGGGGTCGGGGCAGCGCATATCCTGCCCTGGTCGATCATTCCCGATGCCGTGGAATGGGATGAGTTGAACACCGGTGAACGCCATGAGGGGATGTTCTATTCCCTGGTGACACTGGCGCAGAAGATCGCCTCGTCCATCGCCATCCCACTGGTGTTGTTGATGCTTCAGGCGACAGGCTACGTCCCCAATGCTGAAGTTCAGCCAGCCAGTGCCTTGCTGGGAATTCGTATTGTCATCGGACCGATTCCGGCTGTCCTGTTGTGCGGCGGGATTTTATTTGCGGTTTTTTACCCATTAAGCCGCGAAAAACACCAGGCAATGGTGCAGGAACTGGAAGCCCGCCGGGCTTCGCCGGCAGGAAAATTTCCATCAACCCTGGTGGGGAAATGAACTCCTCCCCCGAAGTCCGTCCCGTCCGCACAGCATCGGAACAGCGCACCTTCCTGACCTTTCCATGGCGAATCTACCGGGACGATCCACTTTGGGTGCCCCCGTTGCTGCCGGAACGCGCCCGAACCATTGATCCCTCGCGGGGAGTCTTTTTTCAGCGGGGGGAGGCGGAATTTTTCATCGCCTGGCGCGGCAAGGAGCCGGTGGGCACCATCTGTGCCGCCGTGGATCCTCCCGCCAATGCTGAACGGAACAGGCGGGAATGTATTTTTGGCTTTTTTGAGACCATCAATGACCTCGCAGTAGCTGAAGCGTTGATTGCCACGGCAGCGGCATGGGGGCGCACCCGCGGGCTGAATGCCCTGTTTGGTCCCTTCAACCTGGATTATGAGGACGGTTATGGCGTTTTGATCGAAGGGCGCGACCGACCGCCGGTGATTTTGTGCGGGCACACCCCGCCGTATTACCAGACCCTGCTGGAGGGCATGGATTTCCTGTCCGCGCGGGGTGACAATCTGGCATATGCCTGGCAAGTGGATCTCTCCACCCAGCAGGTGCAGGAAGTCATGGCAATGGCGGACCGTGTTCGCAAACGAAAATCCTACATCATCCGCACACCGGATTTTGCCCACCTGGATGATGAAGTGCGGCAGTTGCACAGGCTGCTCAACCGGGCGCTGGCTCACCTGCCGGATCATATTCCCTGGCAGCTGGAATCCGTGAGACAGATGGTGGAGCCATTTGTCCATTTTGCTGACCCCGAATTGATCCTCTTTGCCGAACTGGACGGTGAAACGGTGGGCTGGTTCCCGGGCATTCCGAATCTGAACGAAGCACTCATCCACGCCAATGGTTTGCGCCATCCGTGGGATTATGTACCGTTATGGCTGCACCTGAACCGCAAACCCAAATGCCTGGCAATAAAAAGCGTGCTGGTGGAGCCGGAACATTGGGGCAGTGGTCTGGCAATCCTTTTATTTGCTGAAATGGCGGCGAGGGTGGCACGGAAGGGCTATGAATGGGTGGACCTCTCGCTGACTTCGGCGGACAATCCGCGCACACCCCAGCTGGCTGACCGCATGGGTGCCAGGCTGTACAAACGCTACCGGGTGTACCGAAAATCCATTTGACATGGTAATTAAAAAATTCAGACATCGCAACTGAATTCTTTACAGAAAAAAATTAATGATTCGTGTTAAGATAGTATGGTGAAATTTTTATTGAAGTCACTTGCATAGCTTGCCCTGGCAGCCATCCTGTTTGGGACTGTCTTTCCGGTCGCGGGTGCGCCAATGCCTGAAGGGGACAGGCAGGATCCACCACCCCCGACCCGGACATTGTACCTGCCGGTGGTTTTACATGAAACGGATTGGTTTTATACCACCAGCATTTATATGAAAACCATCAATCCTGCGGTTGCCTACGACCTGGGCTGCGCCGCCGGACAGGCTGACCTTGCCCGACCGGGTGCCCAAAACAGCCTGATCGTCCTGGATTACGGTCAGCCCTGGCGTGAAAATGATGTTTACGGTGTGTGGTTGTTGACGGTGGGCGGTTTTTACACCATGAATCAGGTGAGGGATTCGGCAGTCCAGTTTGCCCGCGGCTATTGGATTTGCACCGGAAACGACCGCCAGTCGAAAATTACCATGGGGGTGGGGATTAACAGTTATGGCAGTTACGGAACGGGCAGTTATGATCCGGCGGTGCGGGCAGCCGCCGCCCGGCTGCACGGTGAAAAATGGGCGCAGATGATTGGTCAGCTGCATGCAGCGTTGGTGGCAAACGGTTCAGCAGCCCAGGTGACCGTTGCCGGTGCCAAGGATATTGAGTTGAGCTGGAACGTATACCAGGTGACCCGCGCCTGGGTGGACGGCTTTGATGCCTTCGACCAGGGAGTCTTTACTTATTACAATTTCGGCGCCTGCGAGGGCTGCCCCACCCGTCTGGCAACTGGATGGAAACCTGCCAATGGCTGGTCACTGGATAATGTCTGGTATGTTTCCTATGGAGCCGTGCCGGCTTATCCCATACCGGAAATATATGCCACCAGCGGCGTGAATGCCCGCCAATGGGCCTGGCTGAGCTGGGACAGCTGGCTGGATGGGCGCGGTGCCATCTACTATCCCGGCTTGATGACCCAGTGGCAGGCATGCAAACAGCGCGGCTGCAACGACACCGACAATACACCCTGGCAGGGCTGGACCCAGCTTATGGAGGAACTGGCTTATTTTCCGCAGACTGCCCAATCCTGGATTAACTGGACAACGGATATCTGGTGGATGAATGAGTGAGACCGGTATGAAAATGAAACGCAGACTCTGGATTTGGATCGCAATACTGGGTTTGTTTATTTTTGGATCCGCCGGTATTCAGGTGCTGGCACAGGCAGGGGATCTGGGGGGAGGGAATCAACTGGATTTTTTGCAAAATTCACGGGTTCAGGTGACAGACCCGGAAGCTGCCCATTTGCTGGATGAAAAGATCAACGCCCTGCAGGCTCAGCTTGCCACGCAGGCAGCAATCCCCCTGCTGGATAAGCCCGCGGATGCCTGCTCCGCCCGCCCCGCCTACCAGGTGGAGCCGACCCGCCAGGCAGGAATCATCGAAGATCATGCCGTTCCCTTCCCTCCCTCCGAACTCATGCCGGTCAACCAATGGCAGGCAGAGATCAGCGGATGGTGGGTGCATGTTTATGCCGGTTATGTTTCCGGGGGGATGTCATCCGAAACGGATTCCCAGGATTTAAACACCGCCGGTGTGCTGCTGGTACAAATTGAAGGTCAGCCCGGGGTGCGCAGATATGAAGCTGCCGGAGCGGAGGGCGCGCTTGCCATCCGCTCTGCTGATGGCTGGATTCTGACAGTGGTTGACGAAGCCGGACAACTCTACTGGTTTGACGCTGCCGCCGAAGCCTGGCTGGAATCACCCAGCCAGATTTTGCCCGCCCGCATCCCGCTGCCCACCCCCGCGCCCACGCCGGATCCCTGCGGTTAATTTTTATCCCAGCACTTTCACCAGGGTGTAATTCTTTTTACCCTTGCGCAGGACGATGAACCTGCCTTCGAGCAGGTCGGATGTTCCTGCTTCCAGGTTGACATCCTCCACGCGTTGGTTGTTCAGGTAGATGCCGCCCTCCCGCAGTGAGCGCCGCGCCTCACCCTTGGATTTGGCTACACCAGTGGTTACCAGCAGATCCACTAGCGGCAGACCAGCCTCCAGCTCATGTTTCGGCAACTCACACGAGGGAACTTCGGAGAAGATATCCCCAATTTCATCGGCTGAAAGCCCGCTGATTTCACCGCCAAAGAGCACCTGGGTTGCCTGTTCGGCGCGCCCCAGGACGGTTTCACCGTGCACCGTGGCGGTCATCACCTGCGCCAGTTTGCGCTGGGCGGAACGTTCTTCAGGTTTTTTCTCAACAGCGTCCGCCAGGTCATCGATGGTCTGGTGGTCAAGGAAGGTGAAATACTTCAGGTAATTCACCACATCCTTGTCGTCGGTATTTAACCAGAACTGGTAGAAACGATAGGGCGAAGTGCGCGCCGGGTCCAGCCAGACGGCTCCGCCGGCGGTTTTGCCAAACTTGGTGCCGTCCGCCTTGGTGATGAGCGGGTAGACCATCCCGAATACCGGCTCGCCGCGCATCCGGCGCACCAGTTCGACCCCGGCGGTGATGTTGCCCCACTGGTCGCTGCCGCCGGTCTGCAGCCGGCAGCCGTAATGATCATACAGGTACAGGAAATCGTAGGATTGCAGCAGCATGTAGGTGAATTCGGTGAAGGAAAGCCCTTCTTCGCGCTCCAGGCGGGTGCGGACGGAGTCCTTTGCCAGCATGTAGTTGACCGTGAAGTTCTTGCCAATATCCCGCATGAACTCGATCATGTTCAGCCTGGTCAGCCAGTCGGCGTTATTGAGGACGCGTGCCGGGTTGGTTTTGCTCTCAAAATCCAGGAAATGTGCCAGCTGCGCTTTGATGGCTTCAGCGTACTCGTAAATGGTCTCCAGCGGCATGAGCGGTCGTTCGCTGGACTTGCCGGAGGGATCACCGATCATGGTGGTGCCGCCGCCAGCCAGGGCAATGGGATGGTGACCGTAACGCTGCAGGCGTGCCAGTGCAATCAGCGGCACGATATGCCCGATATGCAGGCTGTCAGCTGTCAGGTCGAAACCGTTATAGACGGTCACCTTTTCCCGGGCGAGCAATTCCTGCACGCCCTCTACGCGGTCAAAAATCATTCCGCGCCATTGCAGTTCGTCAAAAATATTTGCAGACATAATCCTGTTCCTGTACATCCCGGCAGTCTGCCGGGAAAATATTCATCCTAGTATAGCATGGATGTTTACCAGTGGCACATTTGATTTTTTACGCCCCCAATCCGAACACCGGTCATGATCCCGGGAATGATGAAATCTTATCGGTCATCCAGGGGTGCAGCTCACAAACCAGCCTGCCCGCCCGGATTGCCGGGTCGCTGTTTGCCCATTCCTCCGCCTGTTCCAGCGAGGCGGTGTTGAACAGGTAAATCCCGCGCAGATCGCCGTCATCCAGCAGCGGTCCCACTGCTGCCAGCCAGCCTGCCGCGTGCATCCGGTTGATGTTTGCCAGGTGGGCTTCCTGCAACGCTTCCACCGCCGGGGTGGCATCCGGCGTCCAGGTGGGGCCGCGTTTGAGCAGCCCCAGGATGTAAACCGTCATCCCATATTCCTCTGCCATTGCCAGGTAATTGGTCATCCGCCTCACTCCCATTCAATCGTCGCAGGCGGCTTGGTGGTGATATCGTACACCACCCGGTTGACTCCCTCGACCTCGTTGACAATCCGGTTGGAAACCAGAGCCAGCAGGTCATCCGGCAGACGCGCCCAGTCAGCGGTCATAAAGTCATCCGTGGTCACCGCCCGCAGCACAATGGCTTCCTGGTAAGTGCGCTGGTCGCCCATCACACCCACCGATTGCACCGGCAGAAGGGCTGCGAATGCCTGCGCAATCCGCCCTGGATCGTCGGTGCGGTGAGGTTTCAGGTATCCCGCCCGGGTTAATTCTTCAATAAAGATGGCATCCGCTTCACGCAATTTTTCCAGCCGCGCCGGTGTCACCTCGCCCAGACAGCGTACCGCCAGCCCGGGACCCGGGAAGGGCTGCCGCCAGACCATTTCGCCCGGCAGTCCCAACGCTTCGCCCACCAGGCGCACCTCATCCTTGAAGAGGTAGCGCAGCGGTTCCACCAGCTCGAATTTCATGTCACTGGGCAGACCGCCCACATTGTGATGGGTCTTGATGCGGTGACCCTTGCTGCGGTCGGGTGCATCCGATTCGACCACATCCGGATAGATGGTGCCCTGCACCAGAAAGTGCGGCGATCCCAGCCGGGTCGCTTCACGCTCGAAAACGCGAATGAATGTTTCACCAATGATGCGCCGCTTGGTCTCCGGTTCGGTCACACCCTTCAGCGCCGAGAGGAAGGTATCCACGGCATCCACCGTGATCAGGCTGCTGCCCAGGGCGGCTTGCACCTGCCCGCGTTCCCCTTTGCGCAACAAACCATGATCCACGAAGACTGCTGACAGTTGATCACCGATGGCTCTGCGCACCAATGCCGCCGCCACCGAGGAATCCACTCCCCCGCTGACCGCTGCCAGAACCGGTTCACTTCCCACCTGGGTGTGGATGCGCCGCACCGCCCGGGTAATGATGGACTCGGGTGTCCAGTCGGGTTTCGCGCCGCAAACATCCACCACAAATCTCCTCAGAATTTCCCCACCGCAGGGTGTGTGGTGAACTTCAGGGTGGAACTGGACTCCATAAAATTGTTTTTCAGGGCATCCCATGGCGGCGATGGGGCTGTGGGGACTGGAAGCCAGCACCTGGAACCCGGGGGGCATTTCCTCCAGCCGGTCTCCATGTGACATCCATACCGTGTAAACCCCATCCGGAAGAAGGGGATTTGCAACCCGGGTTTCCACCTGAGCCAGACCAAACTCCCGGGCAGTGGAGGAAGCCACCCTGCCCTGCAGCGCCATGGCAAGCGCCTGCATGCCGTAGCAGATGCCCAGGATGGGTCTCCCCGACTCCAGCACATAAGCCGGAACGATGGGGGCACTTTGATCATACACGCTGGCGGGTCCCCCCGAGAGAATGAAACCAGCAGGATGCAGTTCCATCACACTTTTGGCGGGTGCATCCCAGGGAAAAAGTTCGCAATAAACCTGTGCCTCACGCACCCGGCGGCAGATCAACTGTGAGGTCTGTGAGCCAAAATCAAGAACGATCATTGTATCGGTCATGGCGGTCGATTTACAGGAGTTGAATTTCGTTGTCATGCATTGAAACAACTGTGACCAGCGAGATAACCGGGACTTGCAGGAATTCAAGCTCCTTGCGCCCGCCCTCAAACGATTTTTCAATGAGGGTGCCAATACCCACTATTTGGGCGCCGGCAGCGTGCGCCAGCCGCACCAACCCCAAAATGGTGGCGCCGGAAGCCAGGAAATCATCAATGATGAGCACCCGTTCGCCCCTGCCAAGATATTCAGGCGAGACGATCAATTCCACCATGCGTCCCTTGGTGTGCGAGGGAGCCAGCGTCAGATACACCTGGTCGGGCATGGTAATGGGTTTGGACTTGCGGGCATAAACGACCGGCAGTTTCATGTACCGGGCGGTGCTGAGAGCCGGGGCAATGGTGGATTTGAATTCTCCATGATTTACCTCGTATGCGGTCCACAAAGCCGCGGTGTATACTGCCCTAAATTCTAGGACAAAAAAAAGTAAAAAGAAGAGTGAAAAGTGAAGGATAATATTCTTCGCTTTTCACTTTTCTTTTTTAACTTTATCGGCAACCCCTTTTGTCAGATTATAGTCTCCATGACATAGTTAATCTTTCTTTTTAACGACTTTAATTTATCGAAGGGATGTTTGGCAATACAAAGAATGAACAGAACGGTAAGGCAAACGGTATCAGTACCGCTTCAACTACCTCCAGTAATAGCCTTGTACACGGGACCAACGTTGAAGGCTCATTACAAGCAGATAAGGATATCCGTATCGATGGTACATTGAGAGGATCCCTCCAGTGCAAAGGCAAAGTAATCATTGGCCCCACAGGACATATCATTGGTGATATCACCTGCGAGAATGCAGTGATCGAAGGACGTTTTGAAGGTGTCCTGATCGTGGGTGATGTCCTGCATGTCAAGGAAACTGCTAAGATTGAAGGCGATGTTTCCACCTCAAAACTGGTTGTTCAACCTGGATCCATATTTAATGTTAAATGTAAAATGGGTGCCCAGAGCGGGAGTTCGCGCAAAG
>CALMHE010000349.1 GCA_937863865.1 uncultured Anaerolineaceae bacterium
GGGCGTAGCAGCCCGTCACGACGATTGCGGCCTTCGGGTTGAGCCGGTGAGCGCGCCGGATGAGCTGGCGGGACTGGTAGTCGGTTCTTGCCGTGACGGTACAGGTGTTGACGATGTAGACATCGGCCCTTTCATGAAAAGGTACGATGCGGTGGCCCCGTCGGATGATCTCCTCGATCATTCCGGCGGACTCGCACTGGTTCACCTTGCATCCGAGAGTCGTCACGGCGACGTTCATGACCCTTCAGAGCCCCCTGACGATCCAGCCGCCGCCGAGGACGGAATCCCCCCGGTAGAAGACGGCCGCCGAGTTGAGCGGGCGCGTGCGCGCGGCGCTGGCCGGTGCCGGGGTGGTGGACGCCACCGGCGACGACGACGCCGGGGAACAGGTGATCATGACCTATGACGCGTTCGCCTCGCGCTTGGTCGCCGACCACGGCCTGCGGATCGGCGTCGAGGGCGACGCCCGGATGCTCACCGGGGCATCACGGTTCCGGATGGCGTCGAAGGTCGTGTCCCGGGCCCCGGGACCCTGGGCCGAGCTTGCCCGGCTGCGTCCCGACTCGGTGACCGACAAGGTGCTCACGCTCGACGCGGAACTCTCCTCCCATCTGGTCGCCCCGGAACGGCTCCTCGACCACGCCTTCACCGTGATCGGCGGGGTGGAGTCCTCTCCGCGGAGCCGCACCAAAGACCTCTACGCCTCGATGAAGCGGGCTGCGGCGATTGCCGCCGAGCGGGCGGAGCTGTCCGGCCTGGTGGAGGACTATCAGCGCCTGAAGCGGGAAATGGGCGCCGTCGAGTTCGCCGACCAGATGGCCGCCCTGTACGAGCAGCCTGTCGGCTGGGAGCGTGCTCGCCTCGACGCCATGGCCGAGCTGATCGGCCCCGGGTCGCGGGTGCTGTACGTCGGCGAGATCTCGCCCGGGCGTGGGGTGCGGGTGCTGGTGCGCGTGGGAGTTACAGTCTTTGTAAGCGTCGCCGTGGAAGTGGCAGTGGAGGTTGGACCGGTGGCAGTGACAGTTGGGGTTGGAGTTAACGTCACGGTGGCGGTTTCGGTTGCGGTGCCGGTTGCCGTAGCTGTGCCGGTTGCTGTGGCGGTGGGTGTGGCAGTCGGCAGCCCGGGAGTGACGGAAATAACCCCGGAATATACGGAATTGAGATCCAGTGTAATGATCTCCAACCGGTAATAATAGGGGGTTTCGTTGGTTAACCCAGTATCCAGGAATTTATAGGCTGCTCCCTGAACCGGAGTACCGGTATGCGGGATGAACGGACTGACCCGTTCAAAGGGACCATCTTCAGCCAGGCTGCGCTGGACATAAAATCCGGAGACATTGTACTCGGAGGCGGTCTGCCATTCGATGAATGCCTGTGTATTGCCGGCTGCGGCGGTAAAGCGGGTGAGAATGATTGCGGAGGGCTGGTTTGGTAAACCCACCCCAAAGGGTGTGAAATTCAGATCCTGAACCAGGTCCGGACGACCGAGCAGATCGATCGCAACCTGGATTTCATTGGTGTCCATCAGGCATGTGGTCGCCTGACCGGGAGCGTGACCGGCACCGGGTCCGGCAGGATTCTGACCTGTTGTATCCCATCCGTCGGTTACATTGTAAGCCGGGTCATACCACCAGAGAGGATACTTGGAGGTATCGGTCTGTCCACAGAACAGGGACGACTCGATGGTTGCGGTACAGCCGGAGGTCAGGTCGTACCGGAAGAAAAGGCTGGTTTCCACCGTCGGGGAAAAACCTTCAGCCACGAAAATATCATAATAATTACTGCAGGGTGTCAGGTCATCCAGGCTGCCGCCGGTGAAGGGTACATTGGAGGGTGTTCCATATCCATGGTTGACGATGTAAAGATCGTAATTGTCGCCCTCCCCGGTGCGCTGGACTGAAACCTGCCCATTGAAGAAGGATTGTTTAAGATCTGTCACAGTCACCAGTTGGGCGTCGACGCCGGGTGTGCCAAAGGCATGCAGTGCGGGTGCTCCCAGACGTTTGCCTTCGGTCAGCGTGCATTGAGAGGCTGAGCCGGCGGCGCTGTTTCCCGCCCCCCAGAAGTTGTGATCAACCCGCCCCAATTGATTGCATTCCACCTGGGCGCCGGTGCGGTTATTGTAGAGATTGTTCGCCACCGCCGAGACCTGTCCGGTTAACGTACCCGGATCGCGCAGGATGGCATAACCGGAATTGCCGGTGATATGGTTGAACCGGGCGGTGACTGTCCCCATATTATCGGTGATGTGGATGGCATTCGCACCATTAATCAGATCGTTTGATTCCAGAATTACGGGCGCCGCCGAATTAATCTCCACCAGGTCGCGGTTGGTGAGGGTGCAATTGCCATCGTTGATGATCAGGCTGCCACCCCAGCCGAGGATCACTCCGCCAACGCCGCCGATCAACCCGATGCCGGCCGCTTCGCCGAGGAAGATGCTGAGCACATCCTTATTGGTCGCGCCGATGGCTTTCATCAGGCCGATCTCGCGCGTGCGTTCGAGGATGGCCATGGCCATGGTGTTGGCGATGCCAATAGCCGCCACCAGCAGCGATAACGCGCCGAT
>CALMHE010000350.1 GCA_937863865.1 uncultured Anaerolineaceae bacterium
CTGGTGATGGGTAACAGGCTATTGAACTGATCTCTTCTCATTGACCGGATCTTGTAATCCTGGATGTCATGATGCCCCGGTTGGACGGCTATACCACCTGTGAACGGATTCGACAATTTTCCAATGTTCCCATCATCATGCTTACTGGTAAAGCTGAGGAGGATGACCGGGTGCGCGGTTTGAATGCCGGTGCCGATGACTACGTCGCCAAACCATTTTCCGCAACTGAATTGGTTGCCCGGGTTCGCGCTGTCCTTCGCCGGGCGGTTAATATTGAACAAATTGCCCAAACCCGTTATTTTTCTCATGGCAACCTGCGGATTGATTTTGCCCGGGCTGAAGTCTGGCGGGATGACCGCCCAATTTATCTGTCAGCAACAGAATATCGGCTTCTAATCCAATTCGCCCACCATGTAGGACAGGTACTAAATTCAGAACAATTATTGCTGGCTGTCTGGGGAGAATCCTATCGCCAGGATAAGGAGATCCTTTGGGTCAGTATAGCTCGCTTGCGTCAAAAACTGGAAGAGAACCCCCATTCTCCCCAACATATAGTCACTCGTGCTGGATTGGGATATCTCATGCCGCCCCTTGATACAATCAATACATCGAAGGAAGGATAATAAAATTAATGGTCACACAATTTGATGAAAAGGGGAAAATATACACTCCCGTCATCACCAAGGAACCTGTTTCCGTCATCATCCAGACCACCCAGCATCAAATCAGGGGAGATATTCATTTACGCCTTCAAACCCGGATGATTGATGAATTGGAAAAATCCTCCCGATTTCTCGCAATTACCAATGTGTCCATCCTGAATCCGGATGGAGAGGTGATTTTTAAAACCAAATTTATGACCATCAACCTCGCACATATCATTTGGATTCTTCCGATTGACGAGATGATTGATAAGGAGAATAAGAAATGAATTATCCCGGTCAATCATCCTTCCGGCAAGCTGATTTAATCCGCTTAAAAGAACACCTGTTGAATATGATCTCCCGGGAATTGGAATCCCGCCCCCTTGTGGCAGGGGATCGAAGGGCTATCATTCAGGATATCATGCTGCAGGCATACGAAAGCCTGCGGTTATCTCTGCCATCAACCATCAAGGATCAATTATTCCATGACATCATGGATGATTTTATGGGTTTTGGACCTTTGCAACCCTTACTGAATGATCCGGAGATCAGTGAGGTTATGGTTAACGGACATGAATCCATTTATATTGAACGCAACGGAAAAATCCAAAAGACCAATATTTCATTTGATGATGACCAGGCTGTCATACGAATAATTGAGAAAATCATCCTGCCCCTGGGAAGAAGGATTGATCCGGAAAGTCCTACGGTGGATGCCCGTCTGCCGGATGGTTCCCGTGTCAATGCTGTAATCCCGCCGGTGGCAATAGATGGTCCAACCCTCACCATCCGGAAATTTCAAAAAGACAAACTTACCATAGAACAGCTAATGCAGCTTGGTTCTCTAACCAGGGGCATGGCTGATTTCATCCGTGTGTGTGTAGTTTCCCGCCTGAATGTCATAATTTCAGGTGGAACCGGTTCCGGTAAAACAACCTTGCTCAATGTACTATCCGGATTTATTCCACCAGATGAACGAATTGTAACCATTGAGGATGCTGCTGAATTAAAGTTGCAGCAGGATCATGTGGTCCGCCTGGAAACCAAACCTCCCAATTCAGAAGGGAAACATCAAGTCACCACCCGGGATTTGGTTCGAAATTCCCTCCGTATGCGTCCCGACAGGATTATCGTGGGTGAAGTCCGGGGTGGAGAAGCCCTCGACATGCTCCAGGCAATGAACACTGGACATGATGGTTCATTGACGACCCTCCACGCCAACTCCCCCAGGGATACGATTTCCCGGCTTGAAACGATGTGCATGATGTCAGGAATGGACCTGCCCATCAAAGTCCTGCGCGAGCAAATTGCATCTGCAATCGATCTCGTCATCCAGCAATCCCGCCTGAAGGATGGCAGTCGCAAAGTAACATCAATTACTGAAGTTGCCGGCATGGAGGGAGAAACTGTCGTGATGACAGAGATCTTCCGGTTTGAACAGACGGGCATCTCCAAAGATGGCAAGGTTATTGGTGAATTGATTCCCACTGGAATTCGACCACTATTCTATCCAAGGCTTGAAGCAGCCGGGTTTAAACTTGGTCCGGAAATTTTCGGCGCTAATTTGGCTGACATGCTGGGACACCAGGGGAGGCGCCGATAATCAGGTTAATGGTCAATGCTATAATCGTGATATCGGATTCTAACCCTAAGCAAAGGGGATTTATTTCTTATGAGCCAAAATGAACGATTAATTCAAATTCGGACTCGCAAATTGGGCATTCTGATTAAAGATGCCCGATTATCCAAACACCAATCAGTGGTCGAATTGGCTAATTCCATTGGATTAGCCCCTGAACGTCTCCAGGAATACGAAGACGGGAAGGATGCCCCTTCACTACCGGAATTGGAGACAATCGCATACCAGCTTCAAATCCCTCTGGAACATTTTTGGAGCCGCCAATCACTCTCTGAAACCCAAATATCAAACAGTTTGGAACAAACTCAACAATTATTTTTAATCCGCCAGCGCATGATTGGCACAACCCTGCGTATGGTACGCAATAAAAACAATGTTTCCGTAAACGACCTCGCAAAAACGACCGGCATTCAGGAAGCAGTCATCAAACAATATGAAGCAGGTGAAATTTCAATTCCTGTTCCCCAACTTGAAATTATTGCCGGGGCTTTGAATGTACGCCTGGATGATTTTTACGATCAACGCGGACCGATTGGCAACTGGCGGGCGCAGCAACAAGCTATTCAGCAATTTCTGGAATTGCCCAAGGATTTGCAGGATTTTATCAGCCACCCTGTCAACATGCCATATCTGACCCTGGCGATGCGGCTCAGTGATCTCTCGGCTGACAAACTCCGCGGAGTTGCTGAAGGTCTCCTGGAAATCACATA
The DNA here is from genome assembly GCA_937863865.1 of uncultured Anaerolineaceae bacterium. GTDB lineage: Bacteria > Chloroflexota > Anaerolineae > Anaerolineales > Anaerolineaceae > CALMHE01. The sequence continues at coordinate 2,994 of CALMHE010000350.1, forward strand.
CTGATAATAACCATGACCGAGCAACCGATCGAATTATCTTCCCTAATTCAACAGGCTCAACAGGCATATGAAGGAAAAGATTTTTCACGTTCTGCAGAGTTATTCAGGGGGATTGAAGGACAACTCGTTCAACAGGGTAATTTAACCCAGGCAGCCGAAATGGCAAATAATCGGTGCGTTGCCTTGCTGCAAAGTGGCAAGCCGGCAGAGGCTTTGGAAGCTGCCCGGAGTACCGAACACATCTTTGCCAATGCCGGCGATCTTCGTCATCAAGCCATGGCATGTGCCAACCAGGCTGCCGCCCTGGTCGATCTGAAGCGCTCAGATGAAGCATTGACTCTTTACCAGAAATCCGTTGACTTGTTTACGCAAATTGGTGAAAATGAGATGCAATCTGTCGTATTAAAAAGAATATCATCAATTTTCTTCCATAAAAGGGATTTCATCAGTGCCTTATCAATCATGGTGGATGCATTAAACCTCCAATCTCACCTCGGAGTCAAAGAACGTGTTTTAAAGTGGTTTTTAGGGGTTGCATGCCGGGTTGTCAAGTAATTCAGTTGGGGTTTTCTCCTGAAACATGTCTCAAATTTGTCGCCCAGCCACCCTTGCAGACCGGAATGCATTAACCAAGCTGCTCACCTTTTATGGTGTAATCCATCGCCATCTGGATTGGAGAACACCACTCGAGTGGCTCGGAAAACAACCCTTCTGGCTGCTGGAGGAATTCGGAGAAATAATTGGTGCCCTGGCATTCCCCCCGGATCCTCCCCATGTCGCATGGGTCAGGTTATTCATCACAAGAATTGGGACATCACCCGATCATGTTTGGGATGTTCTTTTCCCGAAGGCATATGCAAGCCTTCCAGTTGATCAACCAAATTTACAAGTGGCGCTCATGTCACCGGATGAGTGGCTTAACAAGTTAGTCACACCACGGGGGTTCACTCTACACCAGGAAATCGTACTGTTAAAATGGAATCCATCAAAAATTCCGGTTGAATTCACACCATCACCGGTTCTCATTCGCCCAATGTTATTTTCTGATCTTGCCACTGTGACTGATATCGACCAGGCTGCCTTTGAACCGATCTGGCAAAATTCATTGGAAGATGTCATCCTGGCATACGGGCAGTCTGTATATGCCACGGTTGCCCTTCTGGGGAACCAAATCGTGGGGTTTCAATTCAGTACCGGCAGGGATTGGAGTGCACACCTGGTAAGGCTGGCTGTGTTACCCGATTATCAAGGGCGCGGGGTGGGAATGGCGTTGATCAGTGATTTACAACAACACTTCTGGGGATTGGGCAATTGGCAACTGACCGTCAACACTCAGAATGATAACCATGCTTCCTTGTCACTTTATCAACGGGCAGGATTCGTCCTGACCGGTGACTGTTTTCCTGTCTTTACATATACACCTTCAAGGAATACCACTCATGAATAACCGATTGGAAGAATTCGAAACTTACCGCGCCAGGATGAATCAACGGATAATGGAGATGGATCATCTCGGCATAAAACGGTTCTTTAATCTGGATTCAATTGCATATCATGAAGGAGCCTTACCCGCCCGGACAAAAGAAATGTTGGGGTTGGTGGCTTCGATGGTTCTTCGCTGCAACGATTGCATCGATTATCACATTCTGCAATGCGTTCATGCCGGTGTGACTGATGAGGAATTCTATGAAATATTTAATACCGCTCTTGTCGTCGGTGGTTCAATCGTCATACCGCATCTACGGCATGCTGTGGAAACTCTCGATCTGGCACGATCCTGATTGATGTCTGGATCTGTACGACTATCAAGTAAAAATATATGCCAGGATGGGAGCAATAATTAATGCGGGAAGAATATTCCCCGCCCTGATTTGCTTCAGATTTAATAAACTTGTAATGGAAACTGCCATCAGAATGATGCCACCCGTGGCTGTCATTTCACCCATCATCACCGGGGTAAAGAATGCCTGAACCTGGGCAGCAAGGAGTGACAAGCTGCCTTGATAGACAAGGATGACCAGCGCTGAGAATATGACGCCCATTCCCAGTGTTGAAGCAAATGCCAATGCAGCAAACCCGTCGATAACAGATTTAATGATCAATGTCGACGAGTCACCCGTCAATCCATCCTGAATGGATCCCAGAATTGCCATGGGACCAATGCAAAATAATAATGATGCGGTAAGAAATCCACGCACAAATTTACTTTTTTGATCCTGTTGATTTTCAACAGATTCAACATCTTTCACGCCCAAACGTCTCTCCAACCATCTGCCTGCTCTGGACAATCCGTCTTCAATTTGCCACCATTCACCCAATAATGCCCCGGAGATCAAGGCACCCAATACAATCAGGGCATTGCCTGCCCCCAAAAACTGCTGTAAACCGTATGCCAATGTAAATAACCCCAAACCTGCCATGACAGTATCCCGTACTCTCTCCTTTAATCGCGAACTCAGGAGAATCCCAAGAAAGCCACCCACGATAATGGTGGCAACATTAATCAATGTTCCAATCATGAATTTGAATCCTTTGCCCGTGTGGGTTTGGGGGTTCCTCTTGCGCGGTTTTCCACCAGTTCCATCACAAAACACAATGATGAAAGCCGGTTGAGATATTTTTCCAGATCCCAGTTCTCAATATCACCCCTTGCCAATAATTCCACCACGCGACGTTCCGCTCGCCGCACCACAGTACGCGCCTGGTCAAGTAAAGCACTACTGTAATGGTCGCCTGGAATTATAAATTCTTTTGGAAGATCGACCAGTTTACTTAATTCATCAATTTTATTTTCAATCCATCCTACTTTAAGTTGATCGATGGAATGAAACCGGGTGGCGTTTTCCGGAGTGGCAGCAACTTCCGACATCAGGGCATACAGATCCCGTTGAATTTGGAGCAGTATGGGGG
>CALMHE010000351.1 GCA_937863865.1 uncultured Anaerolineaceae bacterium
AATAGAATCAAGGAGGCGCCAATATATTCGATATAGTCGAATATTTGATCGGTTAATGATCGATCCACAGTTTCAGGCAATTGCGGTGGACTAACTATTGTATTCTGAATAATTGCTTCAGTGGTTGGTTGAACTCAGGGGTCCCCCTTACCTCGGTAGCAGTAGCTCTCCGACCCACAACCCCCGGCCTATCATCAGGCACCTTCTCTTGATCAATCACACTCTTCGCACGATTGATCATGGTTTGCGCCTGTTGAGCCGTCAACTCCTTGTTGAACGTGAGACGGAAGTCTTCCGGCTTCATGCTGGAGATGCTGTGTAGCGCCCTGGCCATCAGGTCGCGCGACTTCTTCATCTTGTCCGTCGTCGCGTTCTTCACCGTGCGCCACGCTTTTGCAGCGGCTTCGACCCCATTGCTCGGGGCCAACACGCCCACCACCCACTCAGCGGGGCTCTCGGCTTTGTAGAGCGCACGCGCATTCTCACCCATCACGGCGGGTCGCAGCGCGGGCGGGATAAAGCCCGCACCCCCATGCAGTGGGAAAATGCTCCGCATGGCGGTTTCTGTCCGGCGAATGTGAAACCCTGGCTTCCTGTGAATGATAATTACCAGCACGGAGTCAACGTGCATGACCAGTTGCAGGATCCGAATTCACTCTGGTGGTATTATCAACGGATTCTCGAAGTGCGAAGGGAAAATCCTGCCTTGCGGGAAGGTGAATATGAAGCAGTCGTGTTCCAGGATGATCATATCCTGGCTTACCGGCGTGTTTCACCGGAACAAGCTTGTTTAATCTTGCTTAATCCCACAGCAGAAATCCGGTTTTTGGATCTCAAGCATTCAGGTTTTGCATACCGGATTGTTTACAGCCATCATCCATTGGACGTCATGGATTCCATTACATTACAGCCCTGGGATGTTGTTATTCTCGACGAAAGCGGATTGCAGCGCGATTCCTGTTAAAACCTCTCAAATTTGGGATATAATTTTTTGATTGACGACTGTTGGTGATTGACATATAATCACCTCCGTTTTGTTCACACCCTGGTCGGTGTGATGGATTTTTTGACATACTGGTTTATATGAGTTTTGATCATCGAGAATCATCCAATGTTATGCGGCGGAAAACGGCTTACAAACCGCCGCCTTCTCTTTCCACCTGGCTGATCGGCAGACCACTCCAAACGGCAGATGCCCCCCATCAGACAATTGGGAAAACCATCGGACTGGCAATCTTTTCTTCGGATGCAATGTCCTCGGTTGCATATGCACCACAGGAAATGCTGATTGTCCTGGCTGCAGCAGGGATGGGTGCCTTTGGCTATTCCATTCCATTGGCGATTGCCATTTGTGTTTTATTGCTCCTGTTGATCTTATCCTATGAACAAACCATCCATACATATCCGGATGGTGGGGGAGCCTATATTGTAGCCAGGGATAATCTTGGGGAAACAGCTGCTCTCACGGCAGGATCGGCACTATTAATGGATTACATCCTGACTGTTGCTGTTTCCATTTCATCTTCTGTTGCGCAATTGGTTTCTGCATTTCCAGCCATCTACGAATACCGGGTATGGATTGCCGTTGGCATGGTAATTTTCATCATGCTTATCAACCTGAGGGGTGTCAAGGAAGCCGGGATAACGTTTGCAATTCCAACCTATTTTTTCCTGCTGATGACCTTTTTGACTGTCATTGTTGGAATGATCCGGTTCTTTGCCGGTACGCTGGGTTTTGTGGACAGCCCTCCCATGGATATCATGGAACTCCATACCACCCTGCAGCCCGTGACACTCTTCCTGGTCTTAAAAGCGTTTGCCAGTGGAACCACTGCATTGACTGGTGTTGAGGCAATCTCCAATGGCGTGCTGGCAGCCGGTGGCGAGGCCGACCTGTGCCCGCTCGCCGACGGAGGCGAAGGCACGATGCGCACCACCGGCATCAATATGCTGATCATCCTGGCGGCGCAGTTCCTGAACTTCGTGCTCGCCGCCATCGGCGCCAC
>CALMHE010000352.1 GCA_937863865.1 uncultured Anaerolineaceae bacterium
CCACAAGGCTGTGTGCAATTGGAATTAACAAGGGGAAGTTTCGAACATCCAGTGGAGGTTTGTTAAAAACAACGATAAACCCCAACCCCAATGTCACTGCGGATGCCCCCAACGGAAGCATTAACAGCGGATCCAGCAACAGGTTCAATCGCGCCGGACGTGATAATGCGTACGCTGCCAAAAAGCCCATTGAAAGAGAGATTATAACCGTGACTCCGGCATACCCCAGTGAATTGACCGCGGCCTGGATGGGTGGCACATAGAACAATGATCCTCTGCGGTTGATAAATAATTCGTGGTAATAATCCAACGTAAAACCAGTTCTGACCATCCCCCGCTCACCGCGTTCAGCTTCCATGCGTACGGTGGAACGGGTGGCAAGCGCTGCCATTGGTAATATCAGCAGTAAAACCAACATACCCACAGTCAATCCGACGACCATCTTCTCACGATGGGATGCCGGTCGGCGAGTCCCTTCCCCCTGCAGGCGCGGCATCAGTGGAATGACCTGACGCTGTGACATCCGGGTATAAAGAATGGTTAATCCCAGTGTGCAGACAAGTTGTATTGCAGAAAGCAGCCCCGCCAATGGCAGATTGAGCATGTTCAACGCCTGAATATATATTTCGACTTCCAGGGTGGCATATTGCGGACCGCCAAGAAGCAGAACTACTCCAAAACTGGTGAAATCAAACAGGAAGACCAGCAAACCTGCCGCCAGGATAGAGGGACGAAGAAGAGGGAGGGTTACCTCCCACAGTAATCGCAGCGGTTTGGCTCCCAAAACCCGCCCTGCCTGTTCCAAACGGGTATCCAGCTGTGCCCAGGCGCTGCCAACCACCCGGATGACAATCGTTGTGTTGTAAAAAACATGCACCAGCAGGATGGCCCCCAATGTGTTCAGAAACTTGATCGGGGGTGCGGAGAGGTGAAGCCAGTCCATCAATGCCAGGTTCACCCAGCCGCGTGGTCCCAGCAGCGAGTTGAAACCTGCAGCCGCCACAACCGTGGGCAGGATGAACGGAATGGAAGTCAGGACGCGCAATGCCTGTTTGCCCGGGAATTCAAACCGGGCAAAGACATAGGCAGCCGGCAATCCCACCAGAAGTGTGAGCAGGGTTGATAGCGCTGCCTGCCAGACAGTAAAACCCAGCGGACGGAGAATGCGTTCCGCCAGATTAAAAGCCATTCCACTGCTTAACGCCTCCTGCCATGCCAGCTTGAATACAGCCGCCAAAGGTTGGAAAAGGAAAACCGCCAGGAATATCAGCGGCAGCAACCAGAGTAGAAGGTTTTTTTTCAACGAATAACAGTCCGCGTCCACTCGTCGATCCAGCGCTCACGGTTGCCTGTAATCAGAGCTGGATCCAAAATGGCTGGCTCATCCGGGATTTGAGCAAATTCCCGGAATGCATCCGGCAATTTGGCTGACTGGTTGACCGGGAAAACAAACATCTGCAGGGGCATATCCTCTTGAAAACGGGGCGAGAGCATGAAATCCACAAATTTCTCAGCCATCTGGCGCTGACTGGTTCCCTTCAGGATTCCCACAAACTCGACCTGCCGATAACACATATCACGGGATATCAGGCTTCCGGTGGGAGGTTCGTCCACCGGCGGATCGGCGAAAATATACTCTGCCACCGGACTGGAACCGTAAGAAACAACCATCGGCTGGGGTCCTCTGCCGGAGCTGCCGCTGAAGTTGGTGTAATAAGCAGTATCCCAGTCATTCACCACCACCAAACCATTGTTACGCAGATCATTCCAAAAATCCAGATATGTTTCCTCGGTAAACCGGGAGATGGTCGCCATTAAAAACGATAAACCAACCGAGGAAGTGGCTGGATTTTCCATAACCAATAATCCCTTGTACTCCGGTTTGACCAGATCACTCAAGTCAGTGGGTAATACCAATCCTTTTTCCACAAAGAATGCCTTGTCATAATTGATGCAGACATCGCCATAATCAACCGGCAAAGCGGAATGTGCGGGATCCAGTTGGAACTCAGCGGAAATATCAGCCAGCAACGGGGATTCATACGGCTCGAATATTCCCGCATCCAGTGCCCGGGTGAGGAAGGTGTTATCCACCCCATAGAAGACATCAGCCTGGGGAGAATCCTTTGAAAGAATCGCCCGGTTGAGAGCCGAACCCGAATCACCGGAGGGCAAAAAAACGAGTTTGACATTGTTTTCCTGTTCAAACTGGACAATTACATCCTCCGAGACTGCAAAGGAATCATGGGTCATCACCGTCAGGGTTACTGGTTCCGGCAAGGATGTACTCATTGGGGACTCAATCCGGGATGGGGTACAACTCGTGAGGGTGAAACTGAGAAAAACAATAAAAAACGAGACCTTCATCCAAATTTTCATATTAAAAATCCTTTCTTTTACCTCCTGCGGGTATGAATACAGAGAAGCAATCCGTCTTTCACCTCCACGATTGCCCGATCCTTTAACATGATGTTTGAAATTCCACGGCTTTTATGGGGCAGAAGGGTTTCATCCACCAACGGATATCTCAAACCGGTTGTTTTAATTCCCCTTGCTTCCCCCTGGATTGGTATCAGGGAGACAAGATCCCCTTTTTCACCGATGACTTCCGCCTGTCTGTGAATCAGAAAGATTTCGGTCGTGCCATCATCGAGTCTGACATCCCGGTCGTCCTGATTGGGATCCAACAGGGTGAAAATATTTCCCAACAGATGATCCACCCTCCCCCCCAGCGCTCCCACAATGCGAATGGATTGGCAATCCAGATTAATTACAAATTGAATTGCCAGTTCCAGGTCGGTTTCATCCTTGACAGGTGGGTACCGAATGACTCTTGCCCCTTGCTTTTCCAGATTGGCGACATCCTCCTCCCGGACTGAATCCAAATCACCAATCAACACATGGGGCTGGATGCCCAGTTGCTGGAGGTGTCTTAATCCACCGTCAACAGCAACCAGGAGATCATCCGGTTCCAGGATTTTTTGTAAAGAATCGAGGTCATGAATCTGACCATTGACGAAAAGCAAAGCGCGCTGTGATTTATTCATCAAAAAAAACCCTCGCCAGGGAGGGTGTGCATGAACCATCAAGCGTATGTTCCCTCCGCCGGCATAATCCGGATCAGGTAATGTGGGTCGAGGACAATTGTCCTCCTCTCAGCCTTCAGAAAGGCTCCCCATGTAATGTTGATTGCACTATATCGCAATGGGAAAATGCTGTCAAGTGTTTATCAGCGCACCCTCCGTTTCCATTCCTCTTTTAACTGCAATTCACGCGGAGATTCACCGGAAGGCAGGGACAAGAAATCCAACACCAGCCGGTTAAACCTGGCGCTCTCATCCAGCATGGGAAAATGACCGGATTGTTCAAAAATGATCGAGTATGATTGCGGAGGAATATCCAGCATTCGCGAATCCTGGGGAGCGCCCACGACCGGGTCGTTCTGACCGTGAACATACAGACAGGGGGTGGTGAAATTGCAAATTAAATCACCCAGCCTGTAATTGGAATATTCCTGTAAAGAGGTGTGGATGGCACGCGCATCAGCTTTGGATGCTTCCAGTAGAACTGGTTCCATATCCACATTTCGTCCAGACAACCAGATTGCCAGTTCCATGGGGGAATTCGTACTCAGGCGGGGATTGATTGTTCCATCATCAAGGGGAAAACTGACTGTCATCAGTCTGTCCACCAGTTCCGGATACTGCAAGGCAAAATAGATGGCTGCCAGGGCACCCAAACCATGTCCAACCAGCACAACCCGCATGATGCCCATCGAATACATGAATTGATTCACAAGATCCGCCTGCTCGGTCAGTGTATACCGGTTATTTTTGGATGACTCACCGTACCCCCACAGGTCCAATGAATATGTTCGATAATTGATGGACATTGCCTGCATGGATGGGATCCAATAACGCCAGGAACCCACCCAGCTGTGCAGAAATAGGAGAGGTTTCCCCCGACCCAGGACTTCATAATGAACGATAC
>CALMHE010000353.1 GCA_937863865.1 uncultured Anaerolineaceae bacterium
GTGCTGGTGGCATGTGTTGGCAGGCTTGCTTCGATGGCAGCGGGGATTGCACCCCCCGGATTGCCTGCGTGTAGTAATCCAATGGCTGCCATGCGCATGGCGGCACCGTTTGTTTTTCCATTCCGCCCACTTTGACGCGGATCATTTCCCTGGCGGAGTTCACTCAAAGCTGCCCGGGTGCTTGGACCTTCGATTACTTGCCGAACCTCTTCGGGTAGGGAGTCTTCCCATTCCAAAAGGTATTTTGCTGCATTCTCTGCATTGATCTCACCTGTGGGATAACAGGCATGGGCAATTGCCAAAGCCTGACCGGTATCATCGGTGATCGTCCCGGCTGGAAGAATGGAATGAGGATGCCAGGAGGGAGCTTTTTCCAGTGAATTAATGCGACCATAATACTTGCCAATCTGGTCGGGGGTCAGAAATTCAGTGGGCATGCCCATGGCATCACCCAGCGCCAGCCCTGCAATACATCCGTAAATTCTTTTCAACATTTTTTGTACCAACCAGTTCGCAGTTTACTGATAGATAAGCTTCTTTTTTGCAGATCCAACTCATCTTCAATTGTTGAGAACTCATCCATCAAGACTTCATTAATGATTTGTCAGAGAAGAAATAAAGAATAATGACCTTTGAGATAAGTGGTTGAAAATAATTAATAATGATTATGCCCGATGAACATTGTTTTCCCTGCGTACCTCTGACAGATCTGGAAAATAAAACATAAAAAAGACTTGAACAACTCTGACTGACTGATGAGATAAATGTTTCTAAAAGGGTTGAGGGTTCTCCACGACCCTTTTAGAAACAAGATAATAAAACTTGGATTTACTTTACTTCAGCGGTCGTCAACCACCACATCCACTGCTCATCGGGATATGTATCACGGGCATCCTTCGGGAAGGCGATTTTGACTGGACCACCAACATCGTTGGAGAGTTCAACACCATTCGCCCAGTGAACCAGCATGATGTCCCATTGCTTTGCATCTTCAATTGCTATATCGATTCCTTTACCGTCCGTTGCAATGACCTTGATGGTTTTTGCACTTTCCGGAACCTTCATTGCGGAGAGCAGATCACGGATGAGAACACCTTTATAGGTGATGCCATCACCCATCCAGGGATCATCAATCACAGCTTCAACGGATTTTGCATCGAAGAAGGCTTGGTCAAGGACAAAGTTGGAGCCGGAATTGGGAGCGCCAATGCTTCCACCGACGGTCATCAATGCAGGTCCTAATTCGACAGCTGCTTCCTTTTTCGTGCATCCACAGAGAAGGGAGCCAAGCATAAGGACCGCGAATAGAATGTACATAACTTTTTTCATTAGATTTTCTCCGAGAAAATATTTAAGCTTCATCATTAACTTATTGCTGTTTTTTATTGCAGCTGACTTCATATTACTCAATTACTTTACTCTTTCGATACCTGGCTCCTTTCTTCGTGCTTGATAATAATTGCTCTTGCAGTAGCCGTGTCTGTCACCAGCGTCTTGATGAATCCTGCGTTCAATGCCCCGAGGATTGCTTTGGTTTTCTCGAGACCACCCGCAATTCCGATGACCTCTGGAAGTGCCTGCAACTGCTTGAGGTTTATACCGATCACACCGGGTCCAATGTTGACTGGTTTCCCATCGATATTAAAGAACCTTGCACACACATCTCCCACTGCACCAATTGCTTCAAGTTGAGTAAGCGTTTTTGGTGAGATGTGATCGGCAAAAAACATGGAAGACTGTTGTTGAAACTCGACCTGCCCAATTCCAACCACGGCAGCGTCAAGCTGGTTCCACAAATTTGATAATTGTTCAACTTCCTGTGTGCGTGACAAGCTGTTTAAGATGGCTGCATTTTGAGTAAACGCCGGCGCATAAATATATCGATAAGAACTGCCAAATGCTTCTGCAAGCCTGCGAGCCAATTCATTGACTTGAAAGAAAGGAGACATATCCCCAATGCCGCCAATGAGCGGGATCACCTGAAAAGAAATCCTTCGATCGCTGGGTAAATAATTAATGACTTCAAACAGCGTTCGTCCCCATCCAATTCCCACGGTCGTATTAGGGCGTAATATTCTGGTGATATAATCTGCACCCGCCATTCCAATTTGCGCACGAAGGGCATTGGCTTTCAATCCCTCACTCGGAGTAAGAACCACATCATGCAGGTTAAAAGCATTGATTAATTTTTCTTTGATCTGAGGATCTTCGAATGTGGGATCGAATATTGAGATTTTTACAATCCCTTTCTCTTTTGCTGCCAACAGCATTTGCGACACAGATTGCCGGGTTATGCCCAATATTTTGGCAATTTCCTGCTGGGTCATCCCGTTTTCATAGTACATCCGGGCTGCCTGAATCATTCTCTGAATTTCAAATCGGTTTGTCATAACGATCCCTTACCAGATGGATTGGCAAATACAATTTGTAATCCTGGATACGCGCGGCGGTATATACGATATGATTCGTCATACAAATTCGCCAGACATGGATCAGGAAGGATTGGTTCACCCAAATTACTCATTCTCTTCCAGGCATCTGAAAAATTTGAATAAACATTCATGCCGACAGCAGAAATCATTGCTGCCCCCAGGCATCCCGAATTTACAACTCTCAAAGGATAAATGGTTTTTTGTAAAATATTAGCTTTGATGGTATTCCAGAATTGACTGCGGGCACCCCCGCCACAGATAATCATCCGGTCAGCTTTACATCCGCTGACGTTTTCGCATATCTCCAACACATGATGTATTGCAAATCCCACACCTTCATACACAGCTCGTGAGAAATTGTGACGGGTATGCGATTCATTGATTCCCAAAAATGCTCCCCGCACCTGTGAATCCCAGATGGGAGCCCGCTCACCCTGCAGATAGGGGAGAAAGATCAATCCATCCGTGCCAGCATCCACCTGGCAGGCTTCCGATTCCAGGATGGCAAATGCATTCTTCTGATTTATTTCCGGGTACAGTGAATTTGCCAGCCAATTCAAAACCGATCCCCCCGCCTGCATGGGTCCACAAAGGAAATTCACATTGTTTCCCAAGTTTACGGAGAAAACACCCTGACCTTCCACCCTGTTTTTCACCCCCAATGAGACAATTTCACTCGTACCGGACACATCAACTGCCTGTCCGGGGATGAACGCGCCACCTGCCAGTGTATCACAGTAGGCATCGATTGTTCCCACGAAAACCGGTGTACTTTCAGAAAGCCCTGTCAATTCAGCTGCCAGTTCACTGATTCCTCCCAACAAATCTGTCGGAGCAAGAACTGGTGGGAGTTGATCTGCTTGCAGTCCCAGAATTTCGAGAAAGGTTGGATGGTATTTGCTTGTTACAGGATGTGCCAAGAGAAAAGATGTGTGGATATCTGTTGCCATCTTTCCGGTGAGCATAAAACCGATGTAATCTTTTGGCTGTAAAAAATATTCTACCTGGTTGAATGAGCCATGATGATTTTTCAACCATAACAGGCGGGCTGGTGAGCAGTAAGGATCACCCAATTGATTTGATCCAACCCAGGTTGAACTCTCTTCAGGCGTGATTTGTTCCTTTAACCATCCAGCTTCATTGACTGCTCTTTTATCACACCAAATAATGGCATTCCCAATCGGTTTATTATCCCTTCCGAGCAAAACATGCCCCGGACATTGAGCGCATAACCCAACAGCCTGGACGGTTTTAGGGTCGATTTGTTGGTTAATTAATCGCAGCACTTTTTGAATCGCCAACCACCACTCCAACGGGTTCTGTTCAACCCAACCCGGTGCTGGATAAATGATGGATAAGGGTTCACGTTCCACAACCAGTTCATGCCCCTCAAAATCATAGAGGCTGGCTTTAACAAACGATGTGCCTAAATCCAAACCGATTAAATGACCACTCAAGAATTCAGCTCCTTCAGGGCTTGAGAAACGGAAACGCCTTGATGAACCAGGGCAACCAAAGCCCGACAAATTCCACCCGGATTTGTATGCTGCCATACATTCCGCCCAATGGCGACACCGTTTGCACCCGAATCCAACGCCTCGGAAATGGATTCGAAGAACTCCGCCTCTGTTTTCGTTTTTTCGCCACCCAGGACGACTACCGTGCGGTAACAGGATCGTAGTGCTTCCCGATATTGATCCGGAGGACCTGCATAGGCTGTTTTTATAATATCAGCACCTGCTTCCACGCCGATGCGCATGGCAAAAGCCAGGTCTTCGGGTGTTCGTTTTGATCCTTCCCTGGCAGCAACCAACATCTCAGCGACCACAGGAATATTCCAGATTGATGATTGTGATACGAGATCGGCAAGGTTAACCAGGGAGGCAGATTCTTCCCGATAACCAATCATTCCCATGCAGATAACAGCATCAGCTCCAAGGCGGACTGCATCCTCCAGGGATACCTGATTGCGAAGTGTGCCCATCTCAACCGCCCGGTTGGATGAACCACCATCCATTCGCAGGATCAATCCCATCTTCCCCATCCGGTCCGCAAAACGGCGGGCAATTCCGATGGTTGTTAAGACAGCATCAACCCCGCTGGACACCAATATGTCCATAAGTTTTCCAGGATCTTCAAGCCCGGATAATGGACCACTGAATCCACCATGGTCACATGCCACGATGACAGTTTTTTGATCTGTAGCAAATATCCGACGCAGTCGATGTTCTTTCACAAGTCCCTCCATAGTATCAATCAATAAAAGGTTATGATAGTTTTGAGCCCCTGCCGTTGGAACGCATGATCCACCGCATCCTGAATCTTTGAAAAGGGATAGATTGCGGTCACAATTGCATCAGCAGGAACCTTTTTGTGTTCCAATAATCGAAGAGCTTTTGCCATATGTTCCGGGGCGGTACCAAAGGAGCCGGTCAGGTTCAACTGTTTGTAATGCAGCAATCGTATATCCAATGGAATGGTTGTGCCATTTGGAACACCAGCAAAGGCGTTGACAACTCCTCCTGGACGGACACAATGGATGGCATCCAAAACTGTTTCACCCAATGAGACAGCTGCAATCACAATATCCGCTCCGCGTCCCCCAGTAAATTTTCTTACCTCATTTTCCACATCAGATTGTGTGATATCGATGACCATATCTGCAAAATGATGACGGGCTGCGTCGAGGCGACTGGGGGTCATGCCAGCTACAATGACGGGAAATGCCCCATAAGCTTTGGCAACTGAAGCAGCCATTAAACCCATCGGACCATCCCCGATGATTAACACGGAGTCTCCGGTTTTTACCCTTGAATCTTCGATGCCTTTAATCACACACCCCAATGGCTCAGCCAGGGCAGCGTATTCACTACTGAGACCATCTGAAACTGGGATTAATCCACGGCTTGCCATTTCTGCCGGAATGAATACCTGTTCAGCCATCCCGCCGGGATAAATTGATATATCGAAGAGCCGGTCACACAAGGTGGGTTGACCGTTACGACAGTAATGACAGGCACCACAATGAAGATATGGGGCAGCGACAACCCTCTGTCCAATGGACCATATGCTATGTTCGCCCGTTTCAACAACCCTGCCCACAACTTCATGACCTAAAGCAAATTCGATTTTTTCATTCCCCTTTGTAATCGACTTGAGATCAGTTGAACAAATTCCACACGCCAGGGTCGTTAATAAAACATCATTAGGTCCAACCTTTCGGTCAGGAAAATCAACAATTTGAATCTTACCAGGAAGTCCAGCGGATGCAGCTTTTATGGGTTCACCTCTTCGTCTATTGATTTGTATTTATTTGTAAAATTTATCGCCTGCTGTAAATTGGGAATCCCATTGCGAGCTCCAAAATGACGAATCTTAAAAGCAGACACTGCATTACCCAATCTTGCAGCAGAAAGCATATCCAAATTTTCCATTAATCCGACAGCAAATCCTGCAACAAAGGCATCTCCAGCACCCGTTGTATCAACAATGGAATCACATTGAAAAGCCGGGACAGGGCTGGCCTTTTCTCCATCCCAGACCAGGAGACCATCCTTCCCCAAAGTGATGATCACAAATTCAGATCCCCGATCCACCAGGAGTTTTATTGCTGTTTGCGGATTGGTAAAGCCGGTGATTTTCCCGGCTTCGACCTGATTAATCACAAGAACATTGGTTTTTGCAAGCAGGCTATCCAACTGATCCCCGGGTAATTCCACCATTAAACCACCTGGTGAAAAAATAATTTTTGTATTCTCATCGCAAAGTGCAATGGCAGTCAGGGCAACTTCGCAATAAGCATCTGAGATGAGCAGAACTTTGGTTCCATTGAACCATTCCGGGGATAAATCCTCAGGGTGTTCAAACAATGCAACTCCACCCAGGCTGTAAATTTCACGATTACCATGCGAATCCACGCCGATAAAACATGAAGCTGTTCTGCTGTTTTTCTCGATCCGTATACCAGCAGTATCGACTCCAGCTTGTTGAAAGGCGTTCCAAAGAATGTTTCCGCCGTCATCATCACCCAACCGTCCGATGAAACGTACGGATTTTCCCAACCTGGCAACCGCAGAAGCCATATTCGCCCCGGAACCCCCGGGAAATGGATCGTATTGTTTTACCCAGGATATACCGTCCAGGCGCGGCAATTCATCAACCTGGGCAACCCAATCGATGGCTGCCGCGCCCAACACAGATATTGTACAGGGTCGAATACTCGAGTTACTCATCTCAATAATATTGAACTATTATTCTGTAAGTTCAAAGCCAGGTTCCGGGACAGTATCTTCCTCTTTTTGATAAATAATCGGACCGACAGGTATGCCAATCTTTACCAGACCAATCAAAAGGGGAGTACCAATAATCATCGCACCGAAGGCAAATAAGGATCGTTCGATCGGTGCAATCACGAGCGTTGTGTACCAAATTGCTGCCGGGAGGCGGAAGAAAATTAATGCCCAGAGATTACCCATGGCTTGTGTCACCACGATGCCGGCGACAGCACAACAGAAAATTCCCAAAGACATGCGCGCTTTATTTGGAGATAATAAAGGATCTTCCTTGCGACCAATCAACCAGCCGATGAAGATGAAAATATATCCCAACAGGTATAAAAGCGGAATGGGCCATGCCTCCCGTCCCAAGGGAAATAGATACCAGATTGAACCGAACAGGGTAATTATTCCCAGAGAAACAAACCACTTTCGTTGCATTGCGAAACCGGAAGCCATGGCTCCTAAAATCGCGATGGTGAACTGCAATGGACCAAACATGACGGTATGAGGTGCGATTAATTGACCGATAAAACCACCCACGCCTGCTGCGATTGCTCCAGTAATGGGACCAAAGAAGATGCCTGCCAATGGGGTCAGACAATTGGCAATATTAAAGGTGGTTCCAGTGCCAAATACTGGAAAGGCTGGCAGTAAGGAAGCAGCAGCCAATAAAGCTGCCCAAACTGCGATGACTGCGGGATGCGCTGAAATCAATACGTTTTTCTTTTTCATGGTTTCCTCTCCGAACACAATCTACGATGGTTATCCAGAAATCTTCTCTTTTACTTGAAGATTTCGCTTTACAAAACCAACCATATCCATCACCTCCATGGAATCTTTATTTTGTGCACGGACCTGTTGGAAAACAGTCAGACAGGATGTGCACGAAGTCACCAAAATATCAGCTCCGGTATTGGCAGCTTCATTAAAACGTTCGGTTCCAGCGGCGTTTGTTAATTCAGGGAAATCCAACCGGACAAAAGAACCAGAACCACAGCAAAACGAATCTTTGCCATGGCGCGGCATTTCCATGAAACGGATCCCAGGAATTGATTTGATGATCTGGCGGGGGGCTTCGAAGATTCCAAGCTGGCGCCCCATTGTACATGGATCGTGATATGTAATTGTGGGGTTGGAAGGCATGCCGGTAATCGAAGCTCTTCCAGAATTAATTTCCTCGGCAATAAGCTCCACCAAATGGATTAATTTGAATGGGACAGCTTCGCCAAGTAGTTCAGGCAATTCATTGGTAAAGGTTGCCTGACAGCCCGGGCAGATAAAGAGAATTTGTTCCACACCCAGATTGCGATAGGTCTCAATATTATGCTGCATAAACTCTTTGGCTTTATCCCGTTCTCCAGCTGACATGAGGGGATGTGCGCAGCACCACTCGCCTGATGCAATCGTATAATCAACACCCAGTTTATCAAGCACTTCAATTGCATCCTGGGCAGCTGAACGGCGGACATAGGAAGGAGTACAACCCACAAATACTGCAATCTTTGATTTTCTGTCAATATGGCTCTTATCTTTTAACCAGTGGAAACGTTCGTTAGCTGGCTTACCATATGGGTTTTTCAACTGACTGGTTGTTTCAGCAGCCTGATGCAAGCCCTTGGGAGTCAGTCCACGATCTGCCATGTCTTCGCGCATCGCCTGATAAATTTTATTAATATTGATTTGTTTCATGCAATGAGAAGTACAGGATCCACACATTGTGCAGGAATAAATACGTTCTGCGACCTGTTCGTTATAATCCAGTTCACCTTCAATAATTGCACGCGCTGTTGCCATCCGACCGCGCCCGGCATAGGATTCAAATGAACCATAATGATAGGATGGACATAATCCATATGGCTCACCCAGCCAGCTCAAGTCAAAGCAAAAGGCACAGCGCAGGCATTGGTAGGTCCAATCCGCCACTTCGGATAAGCGAAGATCCTGCCTGACTTTTGTTTCGAGAATTGGTCCAAAAGTGGGATCACCTCCCAGCATCAGCACACCAGGATTCAAAATGCTGTTTGGATCCAATGCAGCCTTTAATGATTTTAATAGCGTGAAGGTGTTGCCCAATTTTGGCATAATGTGGGGTGCAATTCCCGCCACGATCCCACCGGGTGACATCCATTTATTAAAGAGGATATTGCTGACATCAGCTCTTACCTTGAGTCCATATTCATGGGATTCTTTATTCAACTCAGGATAGAGTGTATCCACCCATAGGAAACCGCCGTTGCGTGAGAAATAAACATCAAAACCTTTCACACGCATTCCAGCACGATCCCAATCTTCCTGGGTATCCGAAATATACTTATTGAGGGTCGGGATGATCTCTTTCAGTGATTGGGTGGGGACAAAACCGGCAACTTCGGGGCAGTAATAGGGGCGGCTGCCATAATACGTATTCGGTGAATCATTGCGCAGCCAGGAATACATATGCTCTGTCCAATATAATTTTGTCGCATTGGAATCACGCTGAATGCCATGAAATGAATCACATATCACCTTGCAGGCATTCTTCCGACGCCCAGCTTCATCCTTGTTATCCCGGATGACGACATGCAAAGTATAGTTGCCGGTAAGCCCCGAAGGTTTGGGTCCACCGAAGAGACCAATAATAAAGGTTGCTGCTGCCTGACTTTGGATTGCAGAAACTGCATCAACGGCATCATCCAGTTCTTCAAAAGTGTAGAAAAGAAACTCTTCCTGTTCAGGTATGCGCCGGATTTTCAAGGTGGCTTTGGTAATGACGCCCATTGTGCCACAGGATCCTATAAATAGTCCTGTCAAATCTGCACCATTTGCCCCGCGTTCGATCGCAATATTACCGTTTGCCTCATTTCCGGCAGATCCAGTATGGATTAATGAACCATCAGGTAGAACAACTTCGAGAGAAACAACATGGTCACCGGTCGTGCCGTATTCTGTGATCCCGTGGGGGACTGCGTTGTAGGCAATGGTTCCACCGACGGTTGAAGAGAACATCCCGCCGCCACCAGGTGCGCATAATTCCCAGCCATATTGCTTTAATTCGCCATCGATTGCATGCCAGATCACCCCAGCCTGGGCAGTGACAACCTGGTTTTCAAGATCAATATTAAAATCATTTAACAGGTCCAATGCCAGGACAATTGAATCCTTGACCACACCAGCATCGACAAAGGTTGTTGCCCGACCCCATATAAATAATGGATGTTTTAATTCGTTTGCCAGTTTTACTAATGCTATTACTTCTTCTGTGGATTCCGGACGCACTACATAACCCGGCAGACCACCCGGCGTGGGTCCGCAGTCCCGCCGGTAGCACAAGCGATCTACCAATTCATGGGTCACATGCTCTTTACCACAAATTGCTTCCAATCGTTCGATGATCTCGTCCATGTGTTTGGTACCTTTCCTATATAGCCTAACGAAGTGTGAAAATATTTATTTTTGCATGTTCAAGTATTCCAGGATTGGACCAGCAAGTTCTTTTATCGAAAGGGGAGTCCGGGGTAAACCCAACCCTTCGGGTAATTGCTGCCCCAACTCGGTGATTTGGGGTGGAATGATATAAGCCTGGCGAACAACTTCAGGTTGGTTGAAAATGGATGAAGTGGGACCGTCGAGAAGAATCTTCCCACCGCTCATTACAATAACCCGGCGTGCATATTCAGCCACCAATGCCATGTGATGGGTAACAAATACAACCGTTTTTCCCTGTTCGTGCAGGCTGTTAGCAATCTGCATGACTTGATGACATCCACGGTAATCCTGACCGGTAGTCGGCTCATCCAGGATGATGATTTCCGGGTTAAGCGCCAGGGCACTGGCGATGACTGTCTTGGCACGATCTCCCTTTGAAAGAGCGGGGGGGAATTCCTTGCGTTTGTCTTCGAGCCCGACCAATTGCAGCGCCTGTTCAACTCTTTCTTGAATTACTGCCTGATCCAATCCCAGGTTTCGTGGTCCGTAGGAGATTTCTTCTTCAACTGTATCGGCAAATAATTGTTGATCGGGATTTTGCAATACAAACCCGACATGTTTTGCCATGTCGGCAACCGCTGATTGACCAATATCAAGCCCGGCAACGGTGACAGTTCCTTTGGTGGGTTTATTCAATCCCAGTAAATTCTTTAAAACGGTCGTTTTTCCTGAACCATTTTGTCCGATTAAGGCTACAAATTCACCCTTATGAATGGTGAAGGAGACATCCTTGACAGCCCGGACATTCAGGGGTTGATATGTAAAATCAAGATGATCCACAACAATTATCGGTTCAGGAGTGGTGTCTTCAATGGGGATTTCAGTTGAATTCAACTGGACAGAACTGGCATTGACCTTGCCATCCAACCGTTGGGTAATATCCTCGCAACCTTCTTCAAGAGTAATGGGCAAATAAGTGTATTCCTGTCCGGAATCCTTTAATGTCGCTGCCAGTTGAGTAACCTGTGGCGAGCGAATCATGTATTTTTTGAAAATGTCCGTTTGCGAGAAGATCTCTTTCGGAGTTCCATCAGCCACCATACAACCTTTATCCAGGACTATGATCCGGTCCATAACACGCGCGATCATCTCTGAAGCGTCGGTTGCCATGATGATGGTCATGCCATATTTCTTGTTTAACTCCCGAACCACTGACAAGACTTCCTCGACACCCACCGGATCCAGCTGGGATGTTGCTTCATCCAGGACCAATATATTGGGTCGCATGGCTATATTCGCGGCAATTGCCAGGCGCTGTTTTTGTCCGCCTGATAATGCTGAGGGCATGCGATCTTCAAGTCCGGAAAGCCGCACAACATCCAGAGCCCATTTCACATTTTGATGGATTTCTTCGGGGGACTGGCATAAATTTTCAGGACCGAATGCTACTTCGCTCCCCACTGAGGTGGTAAACAGTTGGGTTTCGGGATCTTCAAGGACAATGCCCACTTGGGTGGCAAGTTGGGCGATCCCTGATTTTTGGGTATCCAATCCATTTATCAGAACCTGCCCATTTAGGCTTCCACCTATGCTGTTGGGAATGATGCCATTAAGCATCTGGCAGAAAGTACTTTTCCCAGCCCCATTCTCACCCATTATGGCAACAAATTCACCTTGATGGATTTCAAGATTCAAGTGCAATATCGCCCAGCGTTTACTGCGTGGATATCGATAGGATATGTCATCCAGTTTTATTATCGTGTTTTTTAATGAGCTCATGAGAAACCTAATCAGCCTAAAAGTGATGAACTAACTACGACAGCGATGGCAAACAGAATGGAACCGATCAGGAACACCCAATCTGTCCAATGCATCATAAGATCTACCAAATAAGTTCGTTTTTTACTGGCTCCAAACGCACGTGAATCCATGGCTACAGCCATCAATTGAGCCCGCCGCATTGATCCAATGACCAGAGGTGTTACCAACGCAGGGTAGGCTTTGAGTTTGTCGGCAATCTTCCCTTTCTCGAATGTTTGCATGGCGCGTAAGCGCTGGGCATCGACAATCACATTGGTTTCAGATTGCAGAATGGGCACCAAATTTAGGGCAGTCGTGATGGTATAAGCCAGACGATATGGCAGCCCCATCTTGACAAAACCAAGCGCAAATTTCTGAACAGGTGTCGTGAAAGTCACCAATGGGAGCATGATGACCATACCCATCAGGCGCAATGCCAGGAGAACGGAAAAAAGCAGCCCTTCCTTGGTCACCTGTCCAATCCCTTTTCCGATTGGGATCAATGGCTTAATGACCGGAGTTACTCCCGGGTAAAAGATTGCCTGGACCACGAAAAGAAAGGCGATGATTGGTAATAGAACTTTTAATATTCCCAATAATATCGAGTTGGGGAGTTTGGCTATATTCCATAATACGATCATGACAAGCAGAATGACAGCTGCCACGAGCATATTGTTGACCATAAATATGGAAGTACTGACGATCAGTAGAAAAATCGTTTTTGCGCGGGGATCCAAATTATGAAAGAATGTCTTTCCGGGATAATATCCTACTAGTGAACTCACCGATCTCCTCCTGTTACTATTTGGTTACTGATTGCTGAATTGATATTCTTTTCGAGATTCGAAGAGTTCACGATCAGCTTCGATTGATTCACGAATAATTTCAGCTTCATCAATTGTCGTGACATGCCGATTTCTCATAACAACTCTTCCATGAATGATGGTGTCCCGTACGTCCTCTGACCGGGCACAAAAAACAATCATATTAATTGGATCTTCCTGGTGGAAAGGTTGTAAGTGAGATTTCTGAAGATCCAGAATTATGATGTCCGCCAGTTTGCCGGGTGCGATTTCTCCTGCGTCAATGCAGGCAGTCCGGGCGGCTTCCAGTGTTGCCATTTGCAGGGCATCCTGAGGGGAGAGGGCAGAGGCATCATTTTTGGCAACCCGGGCTAACATGATTGCAGCACGCATTTCCTCCCACATATCCAATAAATCATTTGATGCGGCTCCATCCGTTGCGACCGCAACCGGAACCCCCCTGGCTTTCAACTCAGTCACCGGTGCAATTCCATCTGCCAGCTTCATGTTGCTTTTGGGGCAATGAACTACATTCACGCCCGTGTGCGCCATGATATCGATTTCTTCCCGATTGATATGGACACAATGAACCGCACTTACCCGATCATTCAATAATCCATATGTTTCGAGGCGATTAATGGGGCGCAGACCGACCTCATCGATGGATTCTTCCACCTCGCCTAATGTTTCGGATATGTGGATCTGCACTCCCAATTTCAACTCATCAGATTGTTCTTTGATCCATTTCATTAAGTCATCATCGCAAAGGAATAATGTGGAGGGTGCCATGAAGACCTGGGTGAGGTCATTTGGCTGGTGAAATTCATGGATAAAATCGAGTACGCTCTGGCGCATCTCAGCTTCCTGGGCGCGCAGTTCAGCAGGCACCCAACGATTAGTCAGGGTATAGCCTAAAATTCCACGGAAACCAATTTCCTGCCAGGCGTGCAGAGTTTCCTTATAAGTGATATCCATGTCAATACAGGATGTTATGCCGCCTTTTATCATTTCAATGGTGGCAAGAGCAGTCCATAGGTAGGGGATGCGGCGATTTTGATGAACTGCATCCCGGACGGCACCAACTGTCGGAAAAAGAACTTCATTGCACCAAGGTACCAATGGAATTCCCCCGGAGATTCCTTTGAGAAAATTTTGGTACAGATGGGTATGGGTATTGATTAATCCGGGTAATACTGCACAACCGGCAGCGTCGATCACTTCAGCGTTGTCAGGTGTTACCAGGTTTTGACCAATGGCTGCGATGCGTTTACCTTCGATCAATACATCCATATCCTGATCAACCTTTGAAGGATTGGCAAGTAAATATTTAGCGTTTCGAATTAGGATGGTCATGGGGATTTTTTTAAATTTATTCCAGGTGGGGGGATTTATAACATTTGCACAATGCAAATGTTATTATTCATTGATATACATCATAGCATAATGGGAAGTGGATTCCAAATACATAGGTCATTATCTGGCATGAATATTGTCAGCAAAGAGCATGATCAATGTCATAAATTAATGTGATTTTGTAAAGTTATACTTAACTTTTATAATATTATACTTGAAATATAATTAATCCCAACTATACTAAGAGACAGTTGATATTTGTTCATTTCACCCATCAGAAAGAGAGATTTTCATGATAGGTAAAAAAATTCATGAGTATCGGATTACTCGTGGGCTAAGTTTACGCAGTCTGGGAGAAGCTACTGGATTAACAGCTGCCTTCCTAAGTCAGGTGGAGAATGACCAGGCGTCACCCTCGATCAGTTCTCTGCAAAAAATAGCCACCGCCTTGCATGTTCCCATGTTCTCTTTTCTGGAGGATGAAATCCAAACAGAAGAAGTGGTCCATCATGATTCGCGAAAGAAGTTAACCTTCCAAAAAGAAAAAATAACCATTGAGATCCTGACAAAAAACATCAACCATAAAATCGGGGCTTTCCTGATCCGGTTACAGCCGGGTGAAACAAATAAAACTCAAATGTTATATTCTCCCACCGAAGAGGTCATGTATGTGCTACAGGGCGAAATGGAAATC
>CALMHE010000354.1 GCA_937863865.1 uncultured Anaerolineaceae bacterium
GAACAGAATAGACTTGAGAATCACTGACCGATTCTAAAAACAACCCTGGTGCGGTCTTTAGATCCCCTCTAAGAAAAAGAGGAGTAGCCATCACCCAGTGGGCCAGATGCTCCGGAGCTACCGATAAAGTATAATTCTTAATTCTGTGTGCTGATGGATTCTGAAGATTGAAATCAAACTGCAATATTCCATCCCAACCCTGTAAAGCTGCATATGCTGTGGCAGCATTCTGAATTTGGTGATATCCCAACAAGGGTAGATTCAACCGGACTGGCTGCCATTCGGTCCGTCCGGCAGATTCGATAAATTCATTCACCTGTGGCTGTTCTTCCTTACCCCATACCAGCATCACCTGCCCATCCAGCGATCTTGACCAGGATGCATACAATAAATCCCGCCCGACCTGGGTTAAGGGTGAATTTCGTTCCTCAGCTATCTTTTCAACCACCAGGCGGGCTTCATCTTTTTGGGGTGCCAGTACGACCGGACGGTCAGGTTTGATAATGCCAGCTTTCTCAGCAGCAATTTGAGAAAGTGAGTTGCCCAACACTGATGTGTGGTCATGGGAAAGGGAAGTGATCACTGAAACCAACGGCGAAACCACATTGGTCGCATCCAGCCTGCCACCCAAACCAACCTCGATAACCGCCACATCCACCGCCTTGCGTGCAAAGTAAATAAATGCCAGTGCTGTGGTCAGTTCAAAAGTGGTCAAACGTTCAATCACTCCGGTGTGGGATTTTAATTCCTCCACCAATCCCACAAAATCAGCTTTGCTGATCTCCTCCTGGTCAATCCGTATACGTTCAGTATATTCAATCAGGTGTGGGGATGTATAAAATCCGACCCGATAACCAGCCGACTGTAAAACACTGGCAATCATGGCTGAGGTTGAACCTTTGCCCTTGGTGCCTGCCACATGGATGACGGGATACACCCGGTGGGGATTGCCCAACCGTTCCATCAATGCCGCCATCCGGGATAAATCAAATTTTTCCGGGCTGTAACGCAGGTTGCGGGTCAAACTGTAATCCACAAAGCTGTACAGGTAATCCAGGGCTGCCTGGTATTCAGACTCAATATTCAAGGAAGGATTATCACCGGTCATCCGAAAGCTCTCTCAATATATAATAAAACCATCTGATGTTAACGATTGGTCATTGTAACCAACCGTCTCATAGAATGCAAGGGCGCGAACCATTATTTATTGACTTGATAATGGATATCGATTAAAGTAATGGAATGACAATCGGGATTTTAACCCTGCACATTCATTTGCCAGACTGCCACTCACTCAAGGAGAAACGCCGGCTGATTCAACCCGTTCTGGTGCACCTCCACAAGGAATTTAACGTCTCTGCAGCTGAAATGGATTTGCTGGATCGCTGGCAGGAAACCATAATATCCTGTGCAGTGATCAGCAATGACACAGTCCACAATCAACAACTTCTTCAAACCGTGCTGACTTTTGTAATCCATTCCTGGCGGGATTTTGATGTCATTGATCATCGAATTGAAATCTTCTAACTCCAAAATACCAAGGAGAAACCCATGGATCTGAAATTAAAGAATAAAATTGCCATTGTCACCGGTTCCAGCCGTGGTTTGGGATATGCCACCGCCCATCTGTTGGCTGCTGAAGGTGCCATCGTCGTAATAAACAGCCGCAATCCTGAATCAGTCACTGCCGCCGCCCAAAATATCACTGCCGAAACCAACGGAGTTTGCCATGGCATTGCCGGCAATATGACTGACCCGGCTTTTCCCCACCAGCTTGTGCACCAGGTAGTCTCCCAATTCAACGGCTTGGATATTGTCATCGCCAACGCCGGCGGTCCTCCGGCAGGTTCATTTGAGTCCTTTGATGATGATGCCTGGCAAAAAGCATTTGAATTACAGTTCATGAGTCAGGTGCGCCTAATCCGCAGCGCCCTGCCCCACCTGCGAAATTCCTCCACACCCAGTGTCCTTACAATTACCTCTGTATCTGTCAAACAACCTCTGCCCAATCTCATCCTTTCCAACAGCATCCGGGCTGCCACCGTGGGTCTCACCAAATCCCTGGCGCTTGAATTGGGAAACCAGGGAATCCGCTTTAATTCGATTCTTCCTTCATGGACTGAAACGGAACGGATTACTGAATTAATGACCCATCGCGCCCGGATGAACAATACAACCATCGAAGAAGAAATCCGCAAACAAGCCAAGGACAGCCCATTGGGACGTTTTGCCGAACCTGAAGAATTTGCCCGGGCGGCTGTTTTCCTGGTATCCCCGGCTGCGTCCTACATAACAGGTGTCATGTTCCCGGTGGATGGCGGCATGTATAAAGCAACATATTAACCCCATAATCGGTGGGGTATAATTTATCAATTCCTACTCAGGAGATTGCTTTGCTCAATCCTCATGAAATACAGGCGCGTCTGGAACGAATTCTCCCCAGGGTTGAAAAACCAGGGCGGTATACAGGCGGCGAATATAACCAGGTCGTTAAAGATTGGGATTCTGTTCAAACCCGGGTGTCGCTGGCATTCCCGGATCTATATGACCTCGGGCTGCCCAACCTGGGTCTGGCGATTCTCTATGAAACATTGAATGATCGCCCGGATGTTCTTGCAGAGCGGGTCTATGTGCCCTGGCTGGATATGGAAGCTGCCATGAGAGCTTCTCACATTCCACTTTATTCATTGGAAACCAGGCACCTCATCTCAATCTTTGACATTCTGGGCATCTCACTGCCCTACGAAACTATTTTTACAAACACACTCAACCTGCTGGACCTGGCTGGCATCCCCCTGTTCAGCCGGGATCGCCGGTTGGAGGATCCACTTGTCATCGCCGGGGGACATGCCACTTTCAATCCCGAACCCATGGCACCCTTCATGGATGCCTTCGTAATTGGGGAAGGTGAAGAGGTGATCCATGAAATCATCCAGGTTCACCAGCAATGGAAGGCAGCCAGTACCAGCCGCCTGGATTTACTTTACCGCCTGACAAAAATCCCCGGCGTCTATGTTCCTCATTTTTACCAGCCTGAATATCAAACGGATGGGGTTTATTCCCACATGACACGGCTGGATCCGTCGGTTCCCGCAACCATTCTCAAGCGAATCGTCGGAAAACTCCCCCCTCCACCCACCCGTTTCATTGTGCCGTCCATTGGAGTGATTCACAACCGGGTTTCAGTGGAAATCATGCGTGGCTGCACCCGCGGCTGCCGTTTTTGTCACGCCGGGATGATCAATCGCCCGGTTCGGGAACGGAATGTCGACGAAGTCCTGCAGTCGATTCAAACCGCTCTTGATCAGACCGGTTTTGAAGAAGTTGCACTTCTGTCCCTTTCATCGTCTGACTATACGCATATCCTTGAACTGGTGGACCGAATCAGCCGTGAAATCATTAGTCCCCATCTGACCGTTTCGCTCCCCTCCCTGAGAATCGAATCCTTTTCAGTGGACCTGCTTGAAAAATTACGCGGTGCCCGCCAGGGCGGATTTACCCTTGCCCCCGAGGCGGCGACCGATCGTATGAGAAATATCATCAACAAACCCATCCAGGCGGAACAACTGTTGGAAACCACCCGCGCCATCTATTCCCGCGGCTGGTTGACCATCAAATTGTATTTCATGATGGGGCATCCATCCGAGACTCTGGAGGATGTAGCTGCCATTGCTGACCTTTGCCGGAGAGTGATCGCCGAGGGACGAAAAATTGTCGGAAGACGGGCTTCTCTGAACGCCGGTGTGGCGACTTTTGTTCCCAAACCTCATACTCCATTCCAATGGGTTCCTTGTGATACAGTTGAACAAATGAACGCAAAAATCCGGCTTTTACAACAAAATTTGCGTGGTCCCGGACTTAAACTCAACTGGACCGATCCCCGGGATACCATGTTGGAAGCGTGGCTCACCCGGGGTGACCGCCGGCTGTCGGCAGTCATCCATCGCGCCTGGCAGCTTGGTGCAAAATTTGATGCCTGGCAGGATCAAAACAACCATCCCCTCTGGCTGGAAGCCTTTCGGGAAAACAACCTGGATCCGGCTTTTTACACCCACCGTCTCCGTTCCTTGGATGAAGTCTTTCCCTGGGATCACATCTCCATCGGTGTGAAAAAATCCTACCTTCTGGAGGAGTACCAGAACAGCCTGAATGAAAAATTGCGGGCAGATTGCCGAGAAAAATGCCATGCTTGTGGCATTCTGCCTGAGTTTTCCACTCTTCGAAAACAGAATCCTGGAGATTCCTGGAAATGCCCGGAGGTTAATCCCCAACAACAGTCTGACTTAAACTCATATAACGCCGGGGTGACGTCATGATCCGCATTCGCCTGACCTGCGAAAAAGGTGAGGGGATGCGCTATACGGGCAACCTGGATATGCAGGTCGTCTGGGAGCGTTCCCTGCGCCGGGCAGGATTGCCTCTGGCATACAGCCAGGGTTTCCATCCCCAGCCGCGCATCCAGCAAGCCTGTCCACTTCCGTTGGGATTTCTCTCCCTGGATGAGATTGTGGATTTTTGGCTGGATGAGGATGAGATTGATTTGGAATGTGTGAAAACATCCATTCAACAGGCAGTACCTGCCAGCCTGGCGGTGACCGGGATTCAAATGATGGATCTGCGTGCTCCTGCTTTACAAACCCGGGTTTCTGCTTCCCTGTACCAGGTGACCCTGCTGGACTCCATTCCGGCAGAAGACCTTGAAAAAAAGATTCATTCCCTTTTACAGGCAAAATCCCTGCCCAGGGAACGCCGCGGCAAGCCGTACGACCTACGACCGCTGGTGGAAGATCTGGATTTCAATCCGGATTACCCCGGCATATTTATTGTTCAACTCGCTGCCCGCCAAGGTGCCACCGGTCGTCCGGAGGAAGTTCTGCTCGCAATGGGTCTGGATCCCTTCTCCACGAGGATCACCCGGTTGAAAACCATCCTGATGGATGGGGAAGGATGACTGGAACCGAATCCAATTGGGTGATTCTCCGCTCACCTGAGCATACTTCATACCATTTTAAAATTATTTACCTGTTAAACTGATTAATGATCTCAACTTGATTGATATGAAACTGGCAGTAAATTATTCACGGGAAATGGAAACCCTTCACCTGAATGGTGAAGTTAATTTTGACCTCTACAAATGCCCCGACTGGGATGATTTAATTACCTCCGCCAGCCGGAATAAACCCATTTATGTTCATTTTCCACTTACCGTCGGTGATGGCAGCATCCAATCCGTGGACTGGATCAGGATTGATAAATTACTCCGGGAAACCAACACCCCTTTTATCAATCTTCACTTGAGCGCCCCCCCGGATCTGAATCCGGGAGATCCCATCCAGGTTTCTCAAGCCCTGCAGAGTGCGATTTCAGATATTCAAATGGTTGTCAAACGTTATGGGCAGGATGTGGTTATCCTGGAAGAACTTCCCGTTCTTTCCGAAGGGACTGAATTCCTGTATCATGTGGCTCAACCTGGGATCATCAAGCAGGTTATCCAGGAGGGAGGCTGCAACCTGCTTCTGGACATCGCCCACGTCCGTCTGACCGCCATCAACCTGGGATTGGATTTGTACGCGTATCTCAACCAGCTTCCACTTGATCGTTTACGAGAATTTCACGTCACCGGAATTGGACCTCAACCTTCAGATGGCATTCTTGTTGATCACCTGGAACTATCCCCGGAAGATTGGCAAATCACAGAGTGGTGCTTTCAACGAATCGATGCCGGTGATTGGCAGAAACCGGAATTGGTTTCATTTGAATATGGCGGCATCGGTGAAATATTCCACTGGCGGACTGAAAGTCGCGTCATGCTGGAACAAGTCCCCCGCCTGTATTCCCTGGTTCACCCCAATTAATATGCCAGAGCAATCCGTATTTCGCCAATGCACCCGTCCTGAATGCCGATTCCGATATCCCGAATCCGGTGGATACGCAAATAATCTGAACTGCCCGCACTGTGGATCGTCAACTGAAATCATTCCCCTTCCGATCATTCCACCAGATTTAAATCCCCGTCAACTGTCTGCACAGGGTCCGGAAGTGGAAGCCTTGTTGGATAATATCCGGAGTGCATTCAATGTTGGCTCCATGTTCCGGACAGCCGATGGCACCGGTTTACGGCATATGCACCTATGCGGTCTCACTCCCCCGCCAACCCACCCCCGTGTGTCAAAAACAGCCCTTGGCGCAGAAAACACTGTACCCTGGAGTGAGCATCCAAACGCGGTTGACCGGGCGTACGAATTACAATCCCGGGGTATGCGGCTTTGGGCATTGGAAGTGGTTGCCGGATCCATTCCTCTTCCGGAAATTCGCCAGCAATTGCCGGGACCGCCGATCATCCTTGTCGTGGGCAGTGAAGTGGCAGGAGTGGATCCTGCCATACTCGAGATTTGCGATCAAAAGATATGGATTCCCATGCTTGGTTTTAAACGCACGCTGAACGTGGCAATTGCTTTTGGAATTGCCGCCTACTGGCTGCGGTTTGGAGGCAATTGATGAGTAAAAAGGCTCTCCCGGATTTTTTTCAACTGGATCACTTCAATATTTCACCGCTGGATATTGTTCGCTGTTATCTTCATTGTGAACCCGAAAAAATCCATCCAAAGGTCATTCTCATGCCCAATTGGAAGGCTGATATATTTGGTGAACAATGCGAAGTACAACCCATCGTTGAGGGAATTCTCTACGCCATTCATTACAAGGGGCAAGCTTTCAGCCTGATACGATCCGGTATTGGGGCACCGCAAACCGGGGAAATTGTACTTGCACTTGCCTGCACACCCTGTAAGGAAATTATATTTACCGGCTCCATTGGTGGACTCCTGCCGGGCATGTCCATCGGAGATTTACTTCTTCCCACCCAATCCATCAGTGGAGATGGGTTCAGCCGGTTTCTGGAACCAAAAATCAACCCGCCCGATATGTATGGCTGTCCCGCCCATCCGGATGAGAATTTGCGAAATCGTTTGCAACGAATGGCTTCAGACGCCTGCCAGCTGGCACAAATTCCCTTGCATATGGGTACCGTGTTTTCCACTGACAGTATTTTGTCCCAGTTCTTCCGTCTGGAGGAATGGGTCAATCATTTGGGCTGCATTGGTGTGGAAATGGAAACTGCTGCCGCCTTTCGAGCCTCCAATCTTGTGGGAATCCGCATGGCTGCCCTGCTCCAACTCTCCGATGTGCCCGTCATCGGCAAATCGGTTTTCAACGGTCGCTCATCCGGGGA
>CALMHE010000355.1 GCA_937863865.1 uncultured Anaerolineaceae bacterium
ATCCATGATTCTTTGACCTCAAAAATCATCTTATCATATGCAAGAACAGGGGTCAAGCAGGCGAAAACTTGTTTGTATGGTGATAATTATTCAGGGAGCTTTGATTTTTTATATTTATGGAAGGGAATCAGCAAGAGAAGACCGATGGCAATGATCGCTTGACCAATTTCCACCCCACGAGCCTGCCAGGCTCCAAAATAAGGCACTCCAGGCAACGGGTGACTGCCCATCCCAAATACATCAGCCATGCCGGAAAAGACTGCGATGACATATCCGGTGGCAACCAATCGTACACCGATATCCGCCGCTATGCTTGGCTGCTCGTTTTTCCAGAGCGCCATCATACTCACATAACCGCCGATGCAGATAAATGCCAGACCGATAAGAAAAGTGGCAATCTGGATAAATCCGATCACCGGACTGCGATCCAGACCGAACAAACCCGGGCGGGCGCCGATGAGAAATATAATGAAACCGCCCAGGGTTATACTCAATCCCCAGCGGATGCGTCGAATGGAGTAGGGACGGGATGGAGATGTGTCCTGCCGGATATCCTGAGGAAAAGGATTAGGATCCGGTGAGATACTCATGCGGGAAGAGTCCTTTCAAGGTGGCGCAGCCAATTACCACCCAGGATGTTTTGTACATCTTCAGACTGATAACCGTGTGATTCGAGCAATGGGACAAGTTTATGCAAATCAGCAATGGTGTCAATTTCGATCGGTACATCAGGTATGCCGAATCCGCCATCAAAATCAGTTCCAATTCCCACATGCAGGGAATTACCCGCAAGCTGACAGACATGGTCAATATGTGCAACCAGATGTTCCAATCGAATGGAATTTCTTGAATTTGTCGAGTTATAACCGGAATCCAGGAAATGGTTAAAGGGAATGACCCCCATGATACCGTTTCGCCCAATCAACATTTGAATTACAGGGTCGGACAGTTGGCGTTGGCGGTGATCAGTCTTTAAAAGCGAGCGTGCATTGGCGTGAGTGGCGACGATAGGACCAGTATAGCGGTCCAATGCCTCTGCTGCAGATTCTTCGGACATGTGACTGATATCCAGGGTAAAACCCAGCTGTCCCATAACTTCCAGGAACTCCAAGCCTTCGCGTGTGAAACGACCAGGATTATGGGTGCCGCCGCACAGACGACCTCCTGCCCAGACCAGGCCGATCATCCGGACACCTGCCTGCCACCATTCCTCCAGTTCCTCCGGTTTGTTAATTCCCTCGGCGCCCTCCATTAACATGACGATGCCGGTGGGATGTGGTTTCTGATTGTCCAATTCAGGCGAGTGATCCCAGGATTTCATGACCCAATCCAACTCCTGGCGGTTTCGGACAGGAGCAAATAAATCCGGGGCTTCCTCCCAAAGGCGTGTATAAGCAGAAATTTGTCCCTGATTTAATTGTCGAAATGAAGTGAAGTCATGATAGCATTGAATATCCCATTCAGGTGTATCATTTCCGGGCGGGGTAAGAAACAGGGTGCCAAAAATAATCCTGACATTTCCCTGTTGATACTCCAGGGCTCCAAGCAGGGTGTGTCCATTGCGTTTTGGGATGGATGTATTTTCTTCGCGTTGACGGGTGACCAGGGCGGATTCACGATAATCACGCCCAAAACAGAGCATGTTATACGCCAGGTCTTC
Source organism: uncultured Anaerolineaceae bacterium (assembly GCA_937863865.1). Classification (GTDB taxonomy): domain Bacteria; phylum Chloroflexota; class Anaerolineae; order Anaerolineales; family Anaerolineaceae; genus CALMHE01. The sequence continues at coordinate 1,661 of CALMHE010000355.1, forward strand.
ATGTGAGTCGATTAAGTAGGGCATGGGATGCGTTTAAAGAGCGCACCAATCTGGTGCGCTCTTTGCTTTACAGCGGTTTAGCCTTCTTCAGATGTTTCTTCAGGGGTATCTGGTTCCTGTTCCTGACGTGCTTCCTGCAACAGATCTTCGATCGATTGGAAATCCATGTCAGCATAAGCCTGGGATTCCACCCGGCGCAGGCTGAGACCGATGCGATGGTTTTCAGTGTCGATTTTGATCACACGCAAGGTTACCAAATCGCCTTCCTTGAGGATTTCCTTGGGGTGTTCTATACGTTTTTCACTGATTTCCGAGATATGGATTAAACCTTCCATGTCATCGGCAATGCGGGCAAAAGCACCAAACTTGGTCAGACGGGTGATTGTACCTTCGACGAGTTGTCCAACCTGGAACTGTTCAGCCCGCAATGTCCAGGGATCCTCCTGCAATTGTCGGATGGACAAGCCAATGCGTTTCTTTTCGCGGTCAATACTGATTACTTTGACTTTGACTTCCTGTCCAACTTTCAAAACCTCACCCGGATGCTGGATGCGATCCCAGGAAATTTCCGAAAGGTGTACCAGACCGTCAGCTCCGGAAATATTGACGAATGCACCGAAATCTGCCAGACTGGTGACACGACCGGTGCGAACCTCACCTTCATTCAGTTCGTCAATCACGCGTTCCTTGAGAGATTCGCGGGTTTCCGTGCTTGCAGCGCGTTCGGAAAGGATCAGGCGGCGGCGTTCACGATCCACTTCGATGATCATGACATCAATTTCTTCGCCGATCATATGGCTCCAAAGTTGTTCGGGTGTATCGCCAGTCAGGCGGGTGCGGCGTGTAAGGCTGATTTGTGATGCGGGTACAAATCCACGCAGCCCGCCAACGGGCACAATTAAACCGCCTTTGTTGTAGCCAATGATGCTGCTATGTACTGGTTCACGGGCATTCTGTAATTCCTCAGCCTTTGTCCAGCTGACTTCTTCGCGGGCGCGGATGTAAGAAAGAACCACATTACCGTTTTGATCTTCAGGGTCCAAAACATAAACAGGAATTTCCTGCCCGACAGCAAGCGCCTGTAATTCATCCGGTGGGATCAACTCATATTCCTTGCCACTGATCACACCTTCTGACTTGGTGCCAACGCTGACCAGGATCTGCCCTGGGGTAATGCTGGCAATAAAGCCATTTCGGATTTCTCCTGTACGGGGAAACTCAATGGTGATGCCTTCCTGCTCAAGCAGGGAAGCCATGTTGTTGTTTTCTGCTGTCTGATTCTCGGGCGTAACCCCCTGCTCGAGTTGGGCTTCGTTTTCGTCCATAAATTCCAATACTCCGATGAGAAAGATAGAATGCAATTATATACTTGAACAGTATTCTTGGCAACCCTCAAAATATTATCCCGGTATCATAAATTACGGTTCCCAGGCGAAGTGTAAAAGGTCGTATAGATAGGGTTGTTCATTGACATATTCTACACCGATCCACCAGTAGTCCCAATCCAGCTCGGTGCCAGGGGTGCCGGGTTTATAAATGCTCAGGTGATTCATATTCTCCAATGAAGGCTGCCATTGAAAGGTGTAATTGGATTCAAAACCAGCGGGATTGCATTCAAAAGCTCCCCCAATATTGAGGGTATTGGAAAGAGTTGGATAAACAATGTCACTAAATGTTCCATATTTTTCCAACCCGCTTGCAGGGTGAATTCCCCAGAAAATGTTTTCGGTGCTTGTAAAGAATCCAGCAGTTTGATCACGCGTAAACGGAACAGGAATTGAGCCATTGTAAAACTGAATTTGAAGACCATGCCAGGGGCTTATCAAGCTGGATAGCAATGCTCCATCCTTGTTGGCGACAGCCTGTTTAAATTGAACAAGCATGGCAGGAAGAAGTGGATCGCTGCAGAAATCAGCCGGCAATTTCTGTCCGGTAAGGTATGTGCGATCCACCCATCCGGTCTGTCCATCGGGTAGATTTATTTCCACCCAGATGATGCCTTCAACATCCGTCTGTTGACCAGTCAGTTTAAGGTCAGCAGCATCATAAGCCAGAGTGACAAGGATTGGAGCGCCCAAACCCGGGGATTGCCGAACATTCAGGACTTCACTTGGATCTATTTCAATAACAGCAGTTAAGCCTGAGATTGCTTCAGTCGGTGTCAGCGGAGTGGGTTGTGCGATGGGAGTTGTCGCATATGGGAGAGTAATGATGGTGGGTTGAGGAATGTATGGTGTAGGTGTCACTGGGGTTGGAGTGCAGCCTGACAATAGGGATAGCATGAAAAGTGATGCAACAACAAGATAATTAATGATTTTCATATCAACCGTCCTCGATCAAATCCTATTATATTCTTCTTTCTAAAAATGATTGATATTGGATAAAAAATGGATATGAATTGTTAATATAATGGGGTAAAATATATACATTGTATCGATACAATTATACATTAAAGGATAAACAATGTCTTATAATAAACGAAATCCAATAATTCTAGTACTGGTCATTGCAGCTCTTCTGTTGAGCGCATGCACCACAGCCATTCCCGCGGTTACTGAACCTGCGGGTCAAACCAATACCGAGTCCACGGATGTTGTTCACTCCGGTCCCAAGGAAGTAATCCTGGCGACCACTACAAGTACTCGTGATTCGGGATTGTTGGATGCGCTGATCCCGGTTTTTGAGTCACAGTCTGGTTATATGATCAAAATGATTGCTGTAGGAACTGGGCAGGCTTTGAAAATGGGCGAGGAAGGCAATGCTGATGTTCTCCTTGTCCATGCCCCGGCTTCAGAAGTCACATTCATGGAAGGTGGCTTTGGCAAGGATCGCTACCTGGTGATGCATAACGACTTCATCATCGTTGGTCCTGCTGATGATCCCGCTGGCATTAAGGGAATGACGGCGATTGACGCTTATAAATCCATTGCAGCTGCCGGGACCGCTTTTGTCTCCCGCGGCGATGATTCCGGTACACACAAATCAGAGCTTGCTATCTGGAAGAAAGCTGAACTGGAACCAACAACCGATAACGGTTGGTATCTGTCCACAGGTGGTGGTATGGGTGATTCTCTCAGGGTGGCAACCGAGAAACAAGCGTACATCTTTACAGATCGGGCAACCTATCTGTCCCTCAAGGATACCCTTGAACTGGATATTCTGGTGGAAGGGGATGTATCCTTGTTGAATATTTATCATGTAATTACTGTAAATCCGGACAAATTCCCCGCTGTCAACGCAGATGGAGGAAACGCCTTCGCTGAATTTATGGTGGCATCGGACACCCAAAATATAATCGGTGAATTTGGGGTTGATAAATATGGCTCGCCATTATTCTTCCCGGATGCCGGAAAAAATGAGGAATCTCTTGGAAAATAATTACCGGACAGGTTATTAAAATATCTTTCACTGAACCGCCCCTCCTGGGGCGGTTCGCACACATGATCTTTCGTGATAATTTGTAAAAAAAATTAACAAATCGGCAGGTAAAAAATGGAAATGATCTGGCAGGGAATTGTGGAAGCAGTCCGGCTGCTTGCATCCGGTGATCCAGAAGTGATGAAAATAACAATATTTTCATTGAAAATTTCAGGCCTGGCGACCATCATCAGTCTCCTCATTGGAATGCCATTTGGTACTGTATTGGCATTGGGCAAATTCCCCACCCGCAAATTCTGGATGAGCCTGGTCAATACCGGCATGGGATTACCTCCGGTTGTGGTTGGATTGGTGGTTTCCATCATGTTGTGGAGGAGTGGTCCTCTGGGCAGCCTTCGCCTGATGTACACACCGACAGCGATCATCATTGCCCAGACCATCATTGCCGCACCGGTGGTCACAGGTCTCACAGCGGCATCTCTTCAGCAATTGGATCCCCGATATCAACAGCAGTTGCTTGGCTTGGGTGCCACCCGCTGGCAGGTGATATGGGCGTTATGGCGGGAAGCACGCCTGCCACTTCTGGCTGCACTGATGGCTGGATTTGGCAGTGTGATTTCAGAAGTGGGGGCTTCAATGATGGTGGGTGGTAATTTGAAGAATTACACGCGTGTTCTGACAACAGCAATTGTTTTGGAAAACAGCAAGGGTGAATTTGCCATTGCCCTGGCATTAAGTTTCATTTTGTTATTCCTGGCATATCTTGTCAATATGATGTTGACCTGGTTCCAGCAGCGTAAACCGAAAGCGTAGATGGAGGATTTTTATGAATGTCATTGAAATTGAAGGCTTGGAAGTTTTTCGCAGCGGGCAACGTGTATTGACGGTTGATCATCTTTCGGTGCCGGAAAAAGAAATTCTCGCAATCATCGGACCCAATGGAGCTGGAAAAAGTACGCTTTTATTGGTGTTAAGCCACCTGTTGAAAAAACAATCGGGGAAGGTTCTTTACCGGGGTCAGGAAGTGTCGGATTATGG
>CALMHE010000356.1 GCA_937863865.1 uncultured Anaerolineaceae bacterium
CTGCTGGTCGGTTCGCAGTTGCTGGAAAAAGCCGGATTTGGCGATCTGCGCGGTCAGGGCCGATGCCGCCCTGTCGCGCCACTCGTCGTCTGCACCCTGCAGGTACCAGGCAACCACCGAGTCGTCATGGGGCAGCTTAACTGCATATTGCAGGGACTCGCCGGCACCGAGCTTCAGCACCCTCAAGTCCGGCAGGGCGGGGGCGGGGGGCTGGCAGTATTTCTCAACCAGCTCACTCACATCCGCTGCCAGACTGAGGGTTGAAATCAGGAAGACGTCATGCCCCATGCGCATGGGTGTATTCAATAACGCCGTACCCGCCCGCGCCACTTCCTGGGCGTCACGGCTGCCTTTTTTCTGGACTTTGGTCTGCTGGAGGCGGATATGCCTGCGCAGTGTATCGAGGGACAGGATGCCGATTTCAGGATCCTCCAGGTCGGAGAGGATTTCATAAGGGGTCTGTGAATAGGGGTGTTTGATTTGCATAGGTCACCTCGCCTTTAATAGCCGCGCAGTCCCTTCAGGGATTGGCGGACGGACTCCAGGTTTCGTGAAATTTGCTGGTTGTCGGGGTCGTTATGGTGGGCTTCCTCCAGCATCCGCACCGCAGTATCCAGGTCGTTGATCGCTGAAGACCGGTCGCTACCGGCAATATCAGCGGCATGATTGGTGATTTTCACCGCTTCGCTGTTGATCAAGTCGGCGCGCAGTACCGCCAGTTCATGATAATGCTTGATGATTTTATGATCGCCGGGAGTGGCGCGGCGGGCTTCATCCAGGATTTTCAGGGCGGCATTAAATTCAGCGATGGCTTCATCATAACCCAGGCTGCCGCTGCGATAATCCGCAATGGCATGGTTCACGCGCTCAATCGCCTGGCTGACCCTGCCGGCAATTTGTGATACCGCCACCTGACTTTGTTTATCCTTGAGCGGCTTGGAGGCGGGCAATATCTTCAACGCCATCTCCACCAGCCTGCCGGCTTCCCGGGGATTGCCATCCTCCAGCAGTTTGTCCACATCCTTCAGGGTTTCCGCTACGATGAGTTTCTCGGCATCCGCTGTTTTCCCACCGTGGGTTTTCAATCTCTGCAATGCGGTCAGAGCGCCATCCAGGTCGCTGGCTGCCAGGGTTCTCACCTGGTCCAACAATGCCTGCTGAATCAACTCACGCGCCTGGCGGTCGTTGGGGTTGTCATCCAGGTGCGCCTGTAAAATGTCAATTGCCTCCTCCAGCTGGGCTTCCTTAAGCAGCGAGCGCGCCATGCCCACCGGGTTGAGTGCATCCAAAATAATCTGCGCTTCGTCGGGTAATATTTTCAATGCCTCCTCAGCCATCCGGCGCACCCGGTCTTCCACATTTGCCAGCTTCCAGTACAGCGGTCCACTGGGAATGCCATATGAAACCGATCTGCCCTGCTTTTGCATATCTTCCATTATTTTGTGCAAGGCATGAGCGGCGACCATCTCCATGTTCCACTGCGCCATCCATTTGCGGTGGCGGACTGCATCATCAGGCTTGTTGTCGGTGGAATATGCCCCGACAAACTGCTGGTGCACCTCCCTCACCCGGCTGCGGATGGTTTCGTAACGCAGGCGCTGCATGTCATCCCGGGATACATCCTGTTCGTAAACGGGTCTGCGGTTCTGCACCCAGCGCATCCAGTAACTGTCATCCTCCACCGCCATCGCCCAGTATGCCAGTGTCCGCCGCCAGTAATCATCCCGCCGGGCGGAATGCGAGCTGGTGACTTCCATTACGATTGCCTGGCGGTGATAAAGCATTGCCAGCTGGTGGATCACATCGGTGCGGGGATTTTCAGGGATGCGCTTCAGCAGGTTTTCCAGCAAATTGATGGCATCCTCGCCGGAGACGTTTCCGCCTGCGGTGATTTCAGCACTCCCGACCGCTTCCAGGTAACGGGCGGGAGCGGGATTCTCCGCATCCAGCTTGGCGGCTTCCTGCAAAGCCTCGCGCGCCGCCTGCCAGCGCTGATCCCTGGCAGCCCGCGCCGCCTGGGCGAGCAGCACACCCCCCAGGGCGCAGCGGGCATCCCGGTCGTCCTCATCCAGCGCCAGCACGTCATGGTATGCCTGGCGGGCGTCCTCCAGCCGGTCGGCGGATGTAAATGCTGCCGCCACGGCGCGCAGAGCGGGGATGGAGCGGACGGTTTTTGCCAGTTGGTGGGCATCCACCAGGTTTCCCTGCCGCAGCTGGACAATTGCCAGCAAAAGCGATTCCTCCGGCTGGGAGGGCATGCCGCTTTCCTCCAGGGTCCGGCGGGCAGCTGCCAGGTCCCCCTGGGCAAGCTGGCACATGCTTAATGCCAGCAGAATTTGCCGCCGGTTTTCCCCCTGGATTCTTTCCGCCGCCAACTCCAGCCTGGGCAACGCTTCCAGGGCTTTGCCGGTGCGCAGCAGAGCCATGCCATAATTGTAAGCCGCCACGGGGTCATCCGGATTGGCTGCCGCCAGCCGTGCCAGGGGCACGACCGCCGCGTCGGCATCCGCCAGGCTCAGGTGAGCCAGCCCCTCCCACAGGTCGGCTTCGGTTTGGGGAGCGCCCAGCCTGCGGGCACGCTCCGCCAGTTTTACTGCGGTTGGAGTGCCCATTGACTGCCAGGCTGCCAGCAGAATCATCTGCCGCAGCGCCGCCCGCAGATCATCATCGGTTTGATACAGGACATAATAATGTTCCCAGGCTTCAGCAGCCTTGAGGTATTCACCCTTTTTATACTGTTCCACGCCCGCCAGGTACCAGGCGCGCGCCAGGTTCAAACCCAGCCGGGCTTCGTCGGGATGCCGCTGCTGGAGTTCCGTCCAGAGTTGAACCGCAGCCGGATAATCCCCGTCAAGGGCGGCAATCCAGCCTGAATAATACAGGACACGGTCGGAACGGTCACCGCCTGCCAGGGCGCGGCGCAGGGCTGCGGCAGCGTCTCCGGGGCGGTCCAGCAGATACAACACCACACCCAATGAACCGTCATTTTCCGCCCGGCGGTACTCCTCAACTGCCGTGGAAAGCGCCCCCTGCATTTCGGAAATGATGCCGCGGAGATTCCATACCTCGGTTGTGAGCGGGACATCCCTGGGAAAGGCTTTCAAGGCTGCTTCAGCATCCTTCAACCTGCCATTGGCAAGCAGCATGCGCGCCTGCGCCAGTCCGGCTTCCAGGCTGATCTCCGAATATGGCTGGGCGTCGCTGTAATGGATGGCAGCGGCGTTGATATCCTGCTGCCGCAGGGCAATATGCCCCATCTGCAGACTGGCGCGCCCCGCCCATATCCCATCAGACATCCCCACCCGCTTGAAGAGATCCAGGGCGGGTTGATAATCGGGCTTGGGGCTGGCGGCGGCTTTCCACGCCAGGGTGCAGCCCAGCCAGTAGAGTGTCTCGGGAGTTTCACCGGCTTTTTCCAGTGATTCGCGCAGGGCGGCTTCGGCTTTGTCAAATTGATGCCCTGCCAGACGGGTGCGTCCCAATGGCAGCAGCGCCTTAGGTTCCAGCGCGGCAATTGGCTCCAGGACCACCTCCGCTTCCGGCATTTTCTTCAGCGCCACCAGGCACACGCCCAGTTTCAGCGCCGCTGCCGGGTTGGAGGGTTGAATCAGGTGGAGCCGTTCGTAATATCCGGCTGCCTCCTCCCACTTTTGTTTTTCAAATAACAAATCCGCCATCAGCAGGTTGGCTTCGGCATGGTTGGGATCCAGTTTTAATGCCTCATTCGCCTCACTGCGGGCGGATTCCTTATCTCCTGCCAGGGCGTACGCCTGTGCCAGTTCCGCCCGGTACACCGGATTATCCGGCGTCATCGAAGCCGCCGCCTTCAACCACTGCAGTGCCAACTTCAGGCTTTCCTCTTTGCCAGCCGGGGTATGCCGCAGGTAAATGCTGCCCAGCAGAAACGCCGCATCCGGTTGTTTCTCATTCAATTTAAGCGACTCCGCCAGTTCCGCCGCGGCTTCGGCATGCCGGTTAAAGTGGGCATGCACCTGACCCAGCAGGGCATGTACCAGCGGATCGCGGGGATTGACCTTGCGGACGGCTTCCAGGGGCGCCTGGGCTGCTTCCCACTCACCCAACAGGACTGCCCCATGCCCCAGCGCCATCTGCGCTGGCGGGAAGGCGGAGAGTACTTCCAGGGTCTTCCGCGCCACATTCATCGCCGCATGGATCTGCGCCTGGGTGGAACTGGATGTCACCAGACAGCCTTTTTGCAGGTAATCCATCACCTGGTTGAACGGCTCATCCGGGGGCAGATGGCGGCGCGCCCGCAGGAAGTCCAGACAGAGCTTGAGGGCATCCTCCGACCGGTCGTTGTTTTGTACAATGCGCATCGCCAGCGCCCCCATCGCCACATCATCCAACGGGACCCACTGGCGGGCGCGGTCAAAGTCCTGCAGGGCGGAATCCGTCAAGCGGTTTGCCCGGTGGATTTTCCCCCGCAGGAGGTAGGCATCGCCAAGCACCTGCTGCTGGGCTGAGGCAAGCGAATGAACCGAGGTTAATTCCAGGATAATTCCATTGACCAGCTTGAATGCCTGGTTCTGCCGGCGGCTGGCATGAAGCTTTTGGGCATGGGCGATCTGCCGCTTTTGGTTGTTGAGCCGGCGTAATACACGCCTGCGCCTGCGTTCCTGCAGAATCCCCCCGGCATCCCGTTCCAGCGGCGCGGCTTGATCCGCCATATTCCCCGCCCGCATCACCGCTGCCAGCTCCTGTCGGGCGATGACCGGGAAGAAGATCCGCAGCAGGTAGGGCAGGATCAACATTTCCAGGAAGCGCCCGCCGAGCGTCACCAGAACCGTGTAAAAACCCTTGTGCCACCACAGCCACCAGGAGGCATAAAAGAGATAATAAACACCGGCATCAAATATCAGATAATAAAGGATGCGCGCTGGGGGGTTGTTCAAGCGCACAATGCGCCCCCAGCGATTTCCAAATGCTTCAAACACCAGACCTGAAAAAATGAGGGCAATCCAGACATTGCGCTGCCAGAGATACATGAAGGCACCCCCGCCCAGCGCTGCCAGCAGGGCAAGCACGTTGAAGCCAGCCTCCCGCTTGCCAAGGGCGCGGATGATCTCCACGATCATCCCCAAAACCGCAACTCCCAGTGCAGCCAGCCCGACCCATATCGATGTTGAGGTCATTATGTACCGCCTTTATCCTCCCAGCTGGCGTTCCAACTGGGTGCAGAGAGTTTTTATTTGCGTCTGGGTGGGGTTTAATTCCAGCGAGCGGCGCAATGAATCCAGCGCCTTTTCCTTTTCGCCCATGGCTTTATAGGTGATCCCCAGGTCGCGCAGGATGACGTAGTTGTCGTTGTTTTTCTCCAGTGCCTGCAAAAGCACCTTCACGGCATCCGCCGGGCGGTGGATGATATTGTAAATGCGCCCCAATTCCAGGCAGACGCCCACCTCGCCCCCCAAAAGGCTGCGCGCCTCCTCCAGCAGTTTTCGCGCGCGCACCGGGTCCTGTTTGCGGATCGCCTTTGCGAGCGCGGTCTTGGCGCCGTACTGGTAATAGCCGGGCTGAGCATATCGCTCGAGTATCTCCAGACCGCGGACGCGCTCCTCCGGCTTGTCCGACTCTGCCAGCAACAGCCCGAGGAAAACCTGGAGACCTCCCCGATCCGATTCCTTGACGGGATTTTCGAGCGCACGTTCCGCCCAGTACCGCGCGGCGACCGGATCGCGCGGGCGTTGGAGCTGTTCTGGGACGGCGAGTACGACGTATCCGCGCACGTGCTCGTGCCGCGCCTGGAGAGCATCCTGCCTGACATTGCCCGGCACAGCGACGTCACGATTGCCAAGCTCGCTCGAGAAGGTAAGTTCGGCGGCGTCGTCTCGCTAAACGTCGTGCTCAGCAAGCTCCGCGCTCTCGACGAAACAGAGCCGTGGTTCGACTACCTCGAGGCTCTCCTTTGCGACCCGCTAGCGCTCAACCTGCGCAACAAGATCGCGCACGGCTTGGTCGAGTTTGTAGGCCGCGCAGAGGCGGCGCTGCTTCTGCAAGCCGCGTGCCACCTGTCGCTGGTGCATCGCACGCCCAAGGAGTAGCGGGCGCCCAGCAGG
>CALMHE010000357.1 GCA_937863865.1 uncultured Anaerolineaceae bacterium
GGTTTATATTCACCTTGCTGCACCTGGGAAAGATGGGCAACCTGGATAATTTCCTGACCTGATACGATATATTGAATGTCGATATAACGACGGTGGGCTTCCCACCTGCCCTCCTCACGGGGTTTGGAAGAATAACGTTGCACCAATGCGTACAGGTCATCTCCCTGCAATTCAAACCTGCCTGTGGGCATATCAAAAAAATTGGTTTCTTTCAAGAATTTAAAAGCGTCAGCAAATCGTTCCCCCAATCCAACATAACAATTGGAATTGTCCAATGTATCGTAAATCATGTTCTCTCCTGACTTCCACCAATAATATTTATCTCAAGGGTGTTTTACGATTGTCACGCATGGATCTGGACTGGGTAAATGATGAACGAGGTATCCATTGACTTATACCACAACCAAACGGGCATTTCAAATTTTATCTCAGTGTGATTGCGATGATCAGGGTAATCCATTTGATAAAATTACGATTCTACTTTACCCTGTACCTTTTCCAGCTCAATCAGTTCAGACTCATCATCATAAGTCAATAATTCGCCATAACGTCCCCAATTGATCATGGTGTTCACCTGGCTTTCTGCTTTATCGGGAGGAAACTCCAATCCCAATGCGGTATGGATCACATTCCATTTCAATTGCTGATTTTCGGTATTTCGCAGCATTTTCAGCAACCAGCGCATCAACGGTAAGCGTGAAGCGCGCAATGCAAATATTTCCTTTCTGGCAAGTATTCTGGCTTCACCAAAGGTTTGTCCCAGGGGAGTCAATTCAATATCACCTTTGAAAATGGAAGCAAAACCGAGTAATTCGGCTGCTTCAGTGAGAAGCAACAACTGGTCTGAATCAATTCCCAATTCATCTTCCAAAAGGTAAATATCATGCCTGGTTTTATCTGATTCGGCAAGATGCTCCAACATTCCGGCAAGGTCATTGATCTCCACCTCGGGCAATGTGCGCGTCAAGCCTGGCTCACCCGGGGCGGCGCCATATTCTTCAAGTTCCGATCTTGTCTGTCCGGCAAGGATTTCATACACATGGTCCACATGGGCGTGAAATTCAGGTGACTTGCGTTGACGCGGATGCGGCAACGGAATCCGGTGCCCGGCAATGATTCGTCCGGGATCCTTGTCCATCACCACGATGCGATCAGCCAGAAAAACCGCTTCTTCGATATTGTGACTGACCATGAGAATTGCTTTTGTGGGGATTTTGCCTTCCGTCCACAATTCCAGCAACTCACCCCGCAGCGCTTCCGCGCTGAGAACATCCAGCGCAGAGAACGGTTCATCAAGGCACAGGAGTTCCGGTTCCACAGCCATGGCACGCGCAAAACCCACTTTCTGGCGCATTCCACCGGATAATTCACGGGGAAATGCGGATTCAAACCCATCCAGACCGACCCTATCAAGCAAATCCTCCGCCAGATGGGTGCGTTCCGGTTCATCCACTCCCTTGACCTTCAATGCCAGTGATACGTTATCGAGTACATTCAACCAGGGGAAGAGTGCAAAAGTTTGAAAAACAATCGACGTATGCGGGTTGACTCCAAGGAGTTGTTGATTGCGGTAGAGGACTTTGCCCCGGGTGGGCGGCTGCAAGCCGGCGATAATTCGCAGCAGGGTGCTTTTACCACACCCCGAGGGACCCAGCAAAGCTACAAATTCGCCTGTGGATAGATCCAGGTTGACATTCTCAACCGCAGTAAAACGGCGGGCACCGCTTCCAAATTCCTGGTAGATATTTTTAAGCTGTAACAATATTTCACCCATGATCGTCACTCCATGCGATATTTTTCTTCAGCCAGTATATACATGCGCCGCCAAACCAGCCGGTTGATCAATATTACAGTCAGAACCATTACCATTGTGGCAGCCAGCAACAGGGGATAATCCCCACCGGATGTTGCCCTGGCAATTAAAGAGCCGATTCCGGTGACAGAGAGGGTTTCACCCCCAAAATTTTGATATTCAGCCACAATGCTGGCATTCCATGCGCCGCCGCTGGCGGTGATGGCTCCGGTGACCAGGTAGGGAAAGATTGCCGGTAGGATCAAAACACGCCATCTTTGCCAGCGGTTCAATTGCATGAGTTCGGTTGTATATTTCAAGTCCTGTGGGATGGCATTGGCACCCGCAATGATGTTGAAAAGCAGGTACCATTGTGTGCCCATCAACATTAATAAAATTGCTGCCAGGTTGAGACCACCGGGTAATTTAATTACCAGCAGCAAGATGATCGGAAAGAGAGCCGTGGCTGGCACCGATGCGGTGACCTGCACGATGGGTTGTAAAACAGCGGACAACCGTGGGTTTGTACCGATGGCTACACCCACCGGTATGGTCCAAGCCAGGGCGATGA
>CALMHE010000358.1 GCA_937863865.1 uncultured Anaerolineaceae bacterium
GATCACCAGTGCAGCCCGTTTCTCCCAGTTCATTGTCGATCAACAGCGCGCCAACATGGAAGCCATCCTCGCTCAATATTACAAGGAAAACGGCTCATGGGATGGGGTGGAGGATTATTGGGGAATCATCCAGCGCCAGGCGGTTTTGAACGAAAGCACCCCCGGGGAATTCAGCCCCGGCATGGGCAACCGTCAGCAAATGGGGATGAATTTCCGCCAGGGCGACCGCCAACTGGTGGGTCTGGCGGATGCTGATGGCAATGTGATTGTAGCGGTCGATCCGGATTATCCGCCGGGCAGCCTGCTTCCCCGCCGCATCCTCAACGCAGGTGAACCCATCCGGGTGGATGGCAGCCGGGTGGGAACGCTATTGCTGGCAAGCCAGGTGAATGCCTACAATGCAGCGGAAATTCTCTATCTCCAGCGCACCAACCGCGGATTTATCCTGGCGGCACTGGCAGCACTGCTGGCGGCGTTGATTGTCGGTGTGGTGCTGGCGCGCACGCTCACCAGACCGCTGGGGGCTCTGACCCGGGCTTCCCGCCAGATTGCCGCAGGTCACTATGAGCAGCGGGTGCCGGTGGAATCCAGTGATGAGATCGGTCAGCTGGCGGAATCGTTCAACAGCATGAGTGCCGAGGTTGCGCGCGTCCACGAACAGCGCCGGCAGATGACGGCTGATATTGCCCACGATCTGCGCACACCCCTGACCGTCATTGCCGGTTATATTGAATCCATGCGCGATGGGGTTTTATCTCCCAATCCGGAACGGCTTGATTTGATATATTCCGAAATTGAACGAATGCAGAACCTGGTGGGTGACCTGAAGATGCTTTCCCAGGTGGATGCCGGTGAACTGCCATTGAACCTGCAGAACCTGTCTCCGGTGGTGCTGCTGGAACGTGCCGCGGCGGTTTTTGAGAACCAGGCAGTCCAGCAGAAAGTCCGGTTGACGGTTGATGCCATGGATCCACTGCCGGAAATCCGTGTGGATGATGCCCGCATGATGCAGGTGCTGGACAACCTGATCAGCAATGCCTTCCGCTACACGCCGGAAGGGGGGGAAATTCGCCTGGCGGCAAGCCTTGTTAAAGGAAAAATCCGGATGCAGGTGGCTGACACCGGAAGCGGAATTCCTGCTGCAGAACTGGGGCATATTTTTGAACGGTTCCAACGCGGCGACAAATCGCGCCATGCCGAGGGAGGGGAAAGCGGGCTGGGTCTGGCAATTGTCAGGGCGCTGGTGGAGGTGCAGGGCGGCAGAGTCTGGGCGGAATCCTCGGAAGGGCGGGGAACCACCATGTGGATGGAATTTCCGATCGTCATATCAGCCCCGGACCTGAAAGAATAATTTTTCACAGTTCATTTATCTTTAATTTGGAATGTATCATATAGCAGTTACAAGGGATTTTTTGTCATATTACTGCGGATACCATTCATCTTGACGCGAATGATGTTCCTCTTCGTTTGTTTGACACCATAATCAATTAAGAGTATACTTTCTTTGCCTATATTGGCTGGAGAGCGTTGTGTTTTCTGGCTCAACCCCCAATACACCTGATAACTTCATAGAGGATGAACTGAATGGCCGATTTATTAAATGTGCAAGGCCTGGAAACTCACTTTAGAATCCGAGAAGGTTATGTCCATGCTGTTAATGGCGTCTCTTTCCACTTAAAGGAAGGCGAGACACTTGGCATCGTGGGCGAATCCGGCTGCGGAAAGTCTGTCACAGTCATGTCCATGCTGCGCCTCATCCCCACCCCACCCGGTAAAGTGGTGGCAGGGAAGGCAATGTACCAGGATAAGGATCTGCTAAAGTTGACAGATGACGAAATCCGTCACATCCGCGGCGCCCAGATCAGCATGATTTTCCAGGACCCGATGACTTCCTTTAACCCTGTGTTGACTATAGGACGACAGGTGGCAGAACCATTGGAAATCCATATGGGCATGTCACGCAAGGCGGCATTCAGCCGGGCAGCGGAAATGCTGGAGCTTGTCGGCATTCCCGGAGCCAAGGAACGGCTGAATGATTACCCCCACCAGTTTTCAGGCGGCATGCGCCAGCGGGTGATGATCGCCATGGCTTTAACTTGCAATCCGCAAATCCTGATTGCAGACGAGCCGACCACTGCGCTGGATGTGACCATCCAGGCTCAAATTGTGGAACTGGTCAAACGCCTGCGCGATGAGCTGGGCATGGCAATCATCTGGATCACCCACGACCTGGGCATCATTGCTGGATTGGCGGATCGGGTGAATGTCATGTATGGGGGCTTGATCATCGAAACTGCCGGAGTTAAGGAATTATATTCCCATCCCACTCATCCCTATACCATCGGGCTGTTGAACAGTCTGCCTCGCATGGATGCAACCGAGCGCCGCCGGCTGACTTCCATCGATGGTTTGCCCCCGGTTCTCATGACCGCACCCAATGCCTGTCCGTTTTCGCCGCGCTGCTCATTTGTAATGGACCGCTGCCGGAAGGAGAACCCGGCTCTTGTAAATATTGATACCAATCATCAGGTTGCTTGCTGGGTGGATAGCAACACCGGGAGACCACGCGAATGACCTCGACCGAACCCAAAGTTTTATTGCGCGTTGAAAATCTTGTAAAACATTTCCCCATTATGCGCGGGATCATCTTCATGAAGCAGGTGGGTGCCGTGCATGCTGTGGATGATATTTCGTTTAGCATTCACCAGGGAGAAACCCTGGGTCTGGTGGGCGAATCCGGCTGTGGCAAGTCCACCACCGGACGCACCATCCTGCAGCTCCACCGCCCCACTTCCGGGTCGGTTTATTTCCAGGATCAAAATCTGGCGACCATGAAAGGCGAGGAGCTTCGCCGCATGCGCCGCAAGATGCAGATGATTTTCCAGGATCCTTATGCCAGCCTTAACCCCCGCATGACCGTGGGCGAAATCATCAGCGAGCCGCTCTCCATTCATAGTGTTGCCAAGGGCAAGGATGCCCAGGCGCATGTGGAACGGCTGCTGGAGATGGTGGGCTTGAACCCGGCGTTCTCCAACCGCTATCCGCACGAATTTTCAGGCGGACAACGGCAGCGCATTGGCGTGGCGCGCGCCCTGGCGTTGGAACCTGAATTGATTATTTGCGATGAGCCCATCTCGGCACTGGATGTATCCATCCAGGCGCAGGTGGTCAACCTGCTGGAGGATCTGCAGGGCGAGCTGGGACTCACCTATCTCTTTATTGCTCATGACCTTTCCATGGTTCGGCATATCAGCGACCGGGTGGCGGTGATGTATTTGGGCATCATCGTTGAACTGGCGGTGAACACGGAACTGTATCACAATCCTTTGCATCCCTATACCAAGGCATTGCTTTCCGCCGTTCCCATACCCGACCCGGTGGCTGAGGAAAAGCGCCGGCGCATCATTTTGCCGGGTGACGTGCCCTCACCCACCAATCCGCCTTCAGGCTGCCGCTTCCGCACCCGCTGCCCGATTGCAGCCGATATCTGCAAGGAAGCCAAGCCTGAGTTTCGTGAGCTGAGCCCGGGTCACTTTGTGGCCTGTCACAAGGCTTAGGAGAATGTGAGAGGAGGTGGTCAGTACAGATCGATAAATGATTATGAATCCTGAAACTCACTTCTACCCAATCCCCAATCTTTCATCTTTTTAAGGAGGAGAAAGAAAATGCGTAAGCTGTTTGTGTTCGTTGGTATGCTGGTTGTTGCCAGCATGGTTCTGGCAGCGTGCACGCCAGTTCCTTCCCCCGAACCGATCTACATCACACAGATCGTTGAAGGCACTCCCCAGGTGATTGTAGTCACCCCCACCCCAGGCGCTGAAGAACCAGTTGCTGAAATGAAGACTCTGCGCCTCAACATGGGACCTGGCGACATCCCCACCCTGGACCCCGCACTGGGCACTGATACATCCTCCATCCAGATTATCTGGGAAACCCACCTGGGTATGACCCGGCAGGATGAAGTGACCAACCTTGTCGAGCCCGGCATTGCTGAAAGCTGGGACATCAGCGAAGACGGAAAGGTTTACACCTTCCATATCCGCCCCGACATCTACTGGGTGAAGTACAACGGCACCGACGTTGTTCAGGTTCTGGACTGCGATGGAAATCCCCGCACAGTCACCGCCAATGATTTCTATTATGGAATCATGCGCACCCTGAATCCCGCCACCGCCTCCCAGTACGCCTTTGTTTTGGCTTTCGCCATTGCTGGTGCGAATGATTACAACACTGCAGTGACCGATGATCCGGCGACCGTGGGCGTGAAAATCATTGATGACATGACCCTCGAGATCACCTTCGTGGAACCGGCTGCCTATAATGCTGCAATCGCTGGCTTGTGGGTGGCTTCCGCCCAGCCGCAATGGCTGATTGAAGGCGACGATTGCACCGAAGCCCGTGGTGACCGCTGGACCGAGACCGGTTTCAACCAGTCCTATGGTCCCTATGCCCTGAAGGAATGGGTCCATGACGCAGAGATCACCATCATCAAGAATCCGTTCTGGGTGGCGATTGACTCCACTCCGGAACCCAAGATCGAAGAAGTGACCTGGACCATGCTGGATGCGGAACCCGCTTTCGCTGAATTCGAAGCTGGTAATCTGGATTCTGCAGCAGTCCCCTCCACCCAGCTTGATCGCGTGAAGGCTGATCCGACTCTCTCGGCGGAACTGGTTGTGGCTCCCGATCTGTGCTCCTACTACTATGGCTTCAATATCACCCAGCCGGTTGTGGATGATGTCCGCGTTCGCCGCGCCCTCTCCATGGCTGTGGACCGCCAATCCCTGATTGACAACGTTCTCAAGGGTGGTCAGGTTCCGGCACAGTGGTTCTCCCGCCCCGGTCTGGCTGGCGCCCCCACGTTGGAAGATCACCCCGACCTGGGTGTGAAATTCAACAAGGAAGAAGCCAATAAAGTCCTGGATGAGTACCTGACTGAAAAGAATC
>CALMHE010000359.1 GCA_937863865.1 uncultured Anaerolineaceae bacterium
ATTGTAGATTCCGGATCAAAACTGATCCGGGTTGACAGCTCGGGTTGGTAAAAGAAAACCGCGATTCGCTTTTTACCGGGCAAATCAACCCAATATGGCTGTGTGATGTCCAACGATTCAGTCTTCGCCTGCCAGGGAGCCAGGATGGTGAATTGAATTCCGCAATCCACCATAACCTCCAGAGTTTCCAAATCCACAGCAGTTTCCGGCAGCCACATACCATTGGGGGCATGTCCGAATCGATTCTGGAAATCGACAATACCCCAACGGACTTCCGTAATTTTATCCACCCTGGAGGCAAGTGGAAGGATTGTATGATGATATGCCTGTGCCATGCCATTCCCAACACCAAAACGTTCCATATTGCGGTTTTCTTGAGCGATAATTTGGTTACAGGTCTGTGGATAATGGATTCGCATCCATTCAAACAAAGTTGGACCGATATTGAAACTGATCCGCTCAAAGTTGCCCAATTCGGCATTGGGTCGGTAACAATGGTCATAAATTAATTCATTCCAATCATGGAATGGGCTGGCACCGGATTCCAGGGGGATTTCTCCAGTCAATGGATCTTCCCGGGCAGGCTGGTAAAAATGACCATGAACACAGAATGTGCTTGATGTCATCGCTTGAGATAATCCAATTTTTGATGAAATCGAGCCGGCATGAGATTAAACCGGCGCGGTAAAAAATCAGCCTGACATATTCGATCCACCATCAGGTATTCCAACCAATAAACCGATAGAGGTAATTTACCAACCTGTTCCAGCCACATGACAATTCGCTTGAGATTTGTGTACGACATGGGAACCAAAAAGCGGCGATATCCTGTCACCTCCATCAAGGTTTGCATCACATGACGAAAGGATAATGCCTCAGGTCCGCCCACTTCGTAGGTCTGATTAATGGAATCATGATCCGCCAGTACCATGGTTAAGCATGTAACCAGGTCTCCCAGCCAGATGGGTTGAATATGATTATTCCCGTCCCCGGGAATAAGGAATATTCCGGGGCTGTGTCGCAATATTTGTACGAGTCCCGTGGTGAACTGATCCCCCGGTCCATAAACCGGTGCGGAACGAATAATGGTAAACGGCACACCGGAGCGTAAAATTTCCGCTTCTGCCAGACCTTTTGCCCGCAGGACAGTATATGCTGATACTTTATCCACGCCCAGGTGACTGGTGAATATCAAATGCTGGACACTGGCATCCTTTGCAGCCTGCACCACGGTTTGGGTCCCATGAATGTCCACCGCATTGAAATCCGCACGGCTGCTGGCTCTCTCTGCTCCTGCAAGATGGTACACAATTTGCACCCCCTTCATTGCTGCCCGAATGCCGCGTTCATCCTGCAGACTGGCAACCGCCACTTCCACTGGCACACCTTTGGGCAATGTTGGCGAAGTTTGAGAAGGTCTCAGTAAAATGCGGGTCTGACGCCCCATCGCCACCAGCTGACGCACCAGTGCCTGACCAATAAACCCAGTCCCTCCGGTAACCAAAATCATGATGATGCATTATAGCAGGTTTCCAACTTTGGCATAAAACTTGCTCTCTATCTTGATAACAAAAAATTTACCCGACTACCAACCCCCACCCAAAAGATTATGTCAAGAATCGGCTTTCACTATTTTCCAGATACATACCATTACCGGCAATCAGACCTGGCACGATGGCTGCCGGAACTGGTTGCAATGGGAGCAGGCTGGCTGACCCT
The DNA here is from genome assembly GCA_937863865.1 of uncultured Anaerolineaceae bacterium. Classification (GTDB taxonomy): domain Bacteria; phylum Chloroflexota; class Anaerolineae; order Anaerolineales; family Anaerolineaceae; genus CALMHE01. Next base: position 1,720 of record CALMHE010000359.1, read on the forward strand.
TAAGGCAGACACCCGCCGCGCCATCCCTGAATCATTTATATCCTCACTGAAACAGACTGGAATTGAACCAATCCTCCAATTCCAATCCAGCCTGACCAATCCCCCGGTTATTGAGGATATGGCACAAATGCTCATTTCTTATGCAAATTGGGGGGTTAAATATGTCCAGTTCTTTGACCGCCCCAACAGCACCAGTGCCTGGTCTCCCGCAGGCTGGACTCAGCAAAACCTGGTTGATCGTTTCGTTGACCGGTTTTTACCTCTGGCGAATCTGACATTGGATTCAAAAATGACCCCCATTTTTCCCCCTCTGGAACCCGGAGGCGGTTTTTGGGATACAACCTTCCTCCAGCTTGCGCTGCAGGCAATGAAAAACAGGCATCAAAATGATCTTCTCAACAAACTTGTCCTCAGTGCATATGGTTGGACAGACCGGCGTTCGTTGAACTGGGGGGCGGGTGGAGCAGAACGCTGGGTGGAATCCCGCCCCTATTTAACTCCTGCCGGATGCCAGGACCAGCGCGGCTTCCGCATTTTTGATTGGTATCTGGAGATTGCGTCAAATTTTCTTGCCGGTGAACCGGAAATTTTCCTTTTTCAGGCAGGTCAGATCGGCGAGCCGGGAAAGACCCTCCCTCTGGATATCGAACGGACTCAAAATGACCAGCTTTGTATCGCCCATCTATTATGCGATGAAACCGTCCAGGATCCCACTGCACCCCACCGCCTCCTCGAACCGATCCCGGATGAAGTGAAATGCGGATGTTTTTGGCTGCTTTCCGCCGGGGAGGACACCCGTGAATCTCAAATGGCTTGGTTCTCCCAGGATGGAGTCGCCAATAAATCCGCCCAGATGATGAAAGCCTGGCTCCAATCAGGAAAAGTGTCCATCACCCACCTGCCCGCCAGTCATTCACAGGATCGCAGCCATCCCATCGCCCGTTATGTATTGTTGCCGGTATTTGAATGGGGAATTGCGGATTGGCATCTGGAAGCAATCCGTCCTTATGTTAAGAAATATCAACCCACTGTAGGTTTTGATCCGGTTGAAGCAGGGCTTGCAAAGGAAGTTTTAGCAATTGGTTCGGATGATGAAATCCCGGAAGAAATTTTATACCACCTGCGTTTGACCGGATCCAAAGTTGACAGAATATGCGAAAGTGGCACAAGTCTTGCATCTATACTGGCAGAGAGGTGATATATGAACATCAATATCGCAACCAGCCCCCACCATCAAAACATAATCCCCCCCCGCCGCCCGGTCTTAAAAGCCATTGGACTGGGTGGAGGTGGTTCGAATGCCATCAACCGGATGATTGAATTGGGACTGTCCGGTGTTGAATTTATCGCTGCCAACACCGATGCCCAGGCTTTATCAAGCTCTCTTGCCCCGGTTAAAATTCAACTTGGACCTCACATCACGCGTGGTTTGGGTGCCGGCGGTAGTCCAGCGATTGGTGAAAAAGCCGCCGATGAGTCATATAAAACACTTTGTCAGGCACTATCTGGTGCCGACCTGGTTTTCCTGACTGCCGGAATGGGCGGCGGGACAGGCACTGGCTCCATTGCTGTGGCGGCACGGGCTGCCAAGGCAGTCGGCGCTGTGACAGTTGCCATTGTAACCATGCCATTTGCTTTTGAAGTAGGCAGGCGGCAGGCAAATGCCAGGATGGGATTGCAGAACCTCCGTCCTTACACCGATACCCTCATCGCAATTCCCAACGAACGCCTGGTTGATCTTGGCAAACCGGACCTCACGCTTGATATGGCATTCCGTCTTGCAGATGATATTCTCCGTCAGGGCATCCAGGGTATTTCCGAGTTGATCACCGAAACCGGGCTGATCAATGTGGATTTTGCCCATGTCCGCCGGGTGATGCAAAATGGCGGGGGATCCCTGCTTGCAATTGGTTATGGAGAAGGGGAAGACAAAGCCATCCAGGCAATTGATCGTGCCCTGCACCATCCCCTGCTGGATACCATCAATATTGAAAATGCAACCGGCATTCTTGCCAACTTCACCACCGGACCGGATGTGACATTCATGGAAGTGGTCGATGCCCTTAACGAGCTCCAGGCTCGATCCAATTTCCAGGCTGAAATCATTCCGGGTGTGACCACATCCGAATCGATGGAAAATCGTGTTCAGGTTATTCTGGTCATTACCGGTCTGGCTGGCACGCCGGTGCAAAACACATTCAAAATCGAAGCCCGCGATCCAATCACCGAGCCGGTTTCGATCCCTGAACCCGAAAAATCCCTCACACCTGAACCGGAATTCGAAACAGTGGGAACTGGCTCACCCTATGGAGATTTGGATTTACCGGCATTTATGCGCCGCCGGATCCGCCGACAGGTAACGGTAAATTGCCATGGATAAAAGCATCATTGATTCAATCTGCCAGCGAATTTATCGTCAACATCCTGAGTTTAAGGGTCGCCGACCACGGGTTTCCGACCAGGCAAATGGTAATTCCGTCCTGATTTTTGAATGCAGCGTCAAAGGCGGAAATGGGCAGTCCATTCCCCGCTCACTCCGGGTGACTGTCGGGCAGACTGGAAAAATTATCAAAATATCCACATCCAAAGGATAGAAGCGATGTCAACGATTATGAACACTCATCCCACAATTTCCACTCGAATTCAAATTCAATTGTTGGAATGGACAACCAACGGGTTAACCAACCTGAGATATCTGCTCCAAAAAACCGGATTGTCATCATTGAACCAATCGATTGAGTTGGATCAATGGCTGACTTCTCTTTTTGAGTGGGTGGATCAACCCACTGCCTGGGAAATGATCGTTGCCGTGACCGGCGGGGGAATTATCGGCTTGGTTTTGGGTATTTTGATATTTATGATCACTCGATAAGCTATTTTTTCTCCAATCATGACAGCCTCCTTGTGAGGCTGTTTTGGAATCCCATCCTGGAATCCATCATCTACTTGGATTCTGGTACAATCATCATATAGGGACAGCCAGACATGCCTGGCTGAATTATTGATGAGTCATTCCTGTTTAATGTACCCTTCACCAACCACCGGGATCAGATGAGGAAATCAGCCGTTATTTTGGGTTTAATTGCCTTTGTAATTTGCGGCGTTCTCGGCTTTTTTGCAGCCCGTCAAACTCTGAATCCCTCATCAACCACTCAGGATCCTCCAGAAACGCCTGCCACCCAAATCCAACAAAATTTTATCTTGTTGCTGGTGGATGATTTGGAAC
>CALMHE010000360.1 GCA_937863865.1 uncultured Anaerolineaceae bacterium
CCCCCGCGGTCTTTCAGGAATAAAGCGAAAACTTCATGCCCATCAGCCAACAAAATCTCCATCCGATCGCGAATCACAGCTTCCACCCCACCTGCTGCGAGGGTTTGATAGACGAACAAGAAACGGGATGTCATGGTTGATCCCCCGTACTGATGCCTGATCCGTCTGTAAACAATCGAAATGATGGAGAAATTTCTTGAAGAATGACGTTTATTCGCCGGTCCCAATTATTTTCGTTCAAAAATCGGGCAATTACCTGTTCATCCAGGGTCATCCCGGATGCTTCCAGGATCATCTCTTCAAATTCATCGGTAGACTGGGCGGGATAAACATACGGCATCTGGCTTAAGTGCGGCATGCCAGTGACAACAACGGGCTTTCCCAACGCAAGGTATTCATAGACTTTTATTGGATCCACCGCCCTGGACAAATCTCCCTCCTGGAAGGGGATGATGGCAACATTCCAATGAGCGGCATGATCCGCAAGCTCTGCATGGGGGAGACGACCTGTCAGGTGAATATTATCGGGAATTGATCGGGGTGGTAAACCGGGACCAATCAATTCAATAATCCATTCTGTTCTTTTCTCCGCCAGTTGAATGATCAAATCCCAATCAAACCATGCAGATGTTAAATGTCCAAAGTAACCCACAGTGAACGGCTGCTCGACCAATCTGTCGGAAGGCAGAATGGAAAAAGCACCGGGTTCGTAGGCATTTGGAATCAGGAGAGCAGATTCAATACCCCATTCTTGAATTGCCTCCCCAAGTGATTTTGTCGTAATACTGCAGCGGGTTACATTCCTAACAAGATATCTTTCAAAATCCACGTCATACCAGGCAGCCTGACCCTTTTGATAAAAGGCAAGCCAATCATCAATGCGGTCATATATCGTGAACCAATCAAAGGCATTTGCGAGATTGATCATATTAAACAGGCTCGGATGGGGAAATTCAACCAGGAAAAGTCGGGAAATGTCACCAAAGACCCTGGCGGAAAATATCTCATGGGATTGAGCCCATAATTCATCCAGTGGTAATTGGAGGAGTTTTCCCTGCTCCAGGATTTCCACTTCCCTGTCAGAAGGTGACCATCGCCAGTAACCATATATGACTGCCCATCCCGCCCTTAGGAATGCACGTGCCAGCCATGTGGAGCGCTGCCCCTCGGAAGTTTGATAAGGAGTTGCAGCATAGATAACCACAATTCCCTGAATAGATGGAATATCCAATGCATGGAGAAAAACTGGCAATTGATTATCCATCGGACGAATGGTATGCGTGAGCCACCAGGCTGGAAATAAAAGTTGCTCTCCATGACGCTTCAAACGCAGATATTGAAGAATTCCTTTTACACCCTCGCGCCCAATCAACCGTGCCAGCTGGCGAAGTTCAACCCAAATCTGTTCCCGCCTGCTGCCTTGGGGAAGGAGTTTTTGTTTCAACCAGACCAACCCATTTCGATTTTTCATGGATGGCACATCATCTCAGATCTGGTGAATCATGGGGAATTTATCTCGTCATTATTCACTGTTGAATTCCAAACGCCTTATTAATCCATTTTCCGATGGATGCAATCCACCAGCTCTCCAACATTTGCAAATGAGGTCATCTCCCGTTGGGTGAATTCAATCCCAAAGGCTAATTCAACCGCAATCATAAGGTTCATATGAGATAACGAGTCCCATCCCTCAATATCATTGGATGTCGTTTGGGGAAATATTTGGATTTTCTCATCATCAAACACTTCCCGAAATACCATGACCAGCTTCCTATAAATTTCTTCCATCAGTCCTCCATTGTTGAAAGATCACCAGGGTCTTTACCTTGATACCAGGCTTTTAACACACGCCGCAGGATTTTTCCACTCTTATTTTTTGGAATTTTTTCCACCACATGAAATATTTCTCCATCAACGGGAGACTCTTGAACCTCAGTGGCACCCTCCGATTTGGCAGTAACTACAACCTCTTCCAGTTCAGAGGTCTCTGGTGCTTTTTCGCAAGCGATTGTGAATAGAAGCGAACCCAGTATCATTAACGAAAGGGAGAAACGGATTACAGCACCTTTGCGCTTTTCATTTAAATTCATCATAGCTAATCGTTTTAGTGTTAGTGATTTGTTAAAACAGTTGCCTATGGGTAGCGCTATCCCATTAAAGGCAAGGGAAAC
>CALMHE010000361.1 GCA_937863865.1 uncultured Anaerolineaceae bacterium
GCTGTGGCAGTCTGACCATCCACATCAAAATCACCCCAAATGCCGATTTTTTCACCAGTTCTGAGGGCTTTCAAAACCCGTTCAACACCCAGGTCGAAATCAGGCAGATCAAAGGAGTTGGCGGGGGTGTATACACTTGGATCGAGGAACCTCCGGGCTGAATCAGGAGAGTTAATGCCGCGCCGAATTAATGCCTCTGCCAGAAGTTGTGAACCGCCCAAAAAGCTATACAGGTCAGGCGGGATATCAACCGGGGAGGGTTCAACCCAGGCAGCGTGTAGATATTTCAAAATTCAATCTCCCCGATCTGTTCAAAATCGAGCTGGAAGGATTGCAGTTCATCGACCTCCTGCTCGTCTCCGGCATCGGTCATTTCACCCGGCAGTATGCCACGATCGCAGAGAGTGCGGTATTTACAGAATTTACATTTATTCTCATCAAGGGTGAGTGGGAAGGGGTTTGGAGATTCACACAGGGCATGAATTTCTGAGATGAGTTGCTGGAGAATGGCGCCATCCTCTTCGCAAGCCAGCTGCGTATAGGCAATACTCAATGGATGCTGTGAACTGGCGGTAAACCAGTAGATCATCTCCACATCTTCCGGTTTGATGGGTGTGACGCCGTATAAATGGTCGCCTGCCTGTACGAGCAAATACCTGTAAAGCCGGGTCTGTATCCGGTTTTCCAAATCATGAGATTTGGGACGGTGGCGGTTGGTTTTCCAGTCAACGATAAACGCTTGCTTGCCGGGTTCGATGGCAAGGAGATCATATTTTGCCACCAGCCGGTAGCCGGCAAATGGGGTTGAAAGGATCCATTCCGGGTAACGCTTCTCAGGTAAATTCCTGGGAGAATTGGCAAGATATTCATGCCACCAGACAGCGAGATCGGAGTCTCCGATACCCGCTTGAATGATATCAACCGGCACACCCAGCTGATGTTGGTGGACCAATTGATGGAATCGCTGCCCCAGTTCCATATGGCGTTCCTGTTCCAGAACAGGCTCGGATTGGACGGCTGGCCAGGGCAACTGCAGGAGATGTAGAAGCTCAAACCGGCGCGGACAATCCAAAAAATCCTGCAGGTTATTTTGACTGAAGTGGAAATTCGGTCGTAACCTCATATTTCACCATTTTCCCATAAG
>CALMHE010000362.1 GCA_937863865.1 uncultured Anaerolineaceae bacterium
GCATTGCCCCATGCCACCTGCGGCATGACCGATAATGCCCGTGCCAGGGAATCAATTTTCTCCGCCAGGATGGGGTTGCGTTTGAAGGGCATCGCTGATGAACCCACCTGCCGGCTGCCAAACGGTTCGTTGAGTTCACCGATGGGCGGGGATTGCAGAAAGCGCAGGTCAAATGCCAGCTTGTACACAGAACTTCCCAGCCCTGCAATTGCGCTGATGACGACATATTCCTGCCGCCGGGGATAGGTCTGGGTGGCAATCGGAAAAAAAGGCAATTCCAATGCTGTACTCATTTGTTCTTCAAACGAAGTCAAATTCTCCATCCCGATCAGGTCACCATAGGCTGCTCCGGTACCGACGGCACCTTTGAAACCCTTGCCGCGCACCCCATCGCGCAGGCTGATGAGCAGGCGCCAGTCTTCCAGCAAGTCCTGACAGTAAATTGCCAGCCGGTAACCCAGGGTTGTGGGTTCCGCCGGCTGGAGATGGGTAAATGCCATTACTGGCAGGTCTGCGTATTGATCCACCTGTTCCGCCAGAGCCAGTAAAAGGGTCTCCAAGCGGGAAACCAGCAGGGTGAGGCTTTCCCGCAGACGCAGGGCATCGGCATTGTCTTCAATGTCCATCGAAGTGGCGCCCAAGTGTAAAATACCGCCGCCGATCGGTGCCTGTTCGGCGTATGTCTTCAACTCCGCCATCAGGTCATGCCGGATTTCGGCTTCGATTTCCAAAGCCCTGGGTACATCGACATCCCGGGCGTGGGCTTCCAGGTCGGCAATCTGCTTTGTTGAAACCAAACCGTAGCCGGATTGGACGCGTGCCAGTGTCAGCCAGATCTGCCGCCAGAGCAGGCGCTTGTTGTTTTCACTCCATAGTCTGCGCATTTCCGGGCTGCCATACCGCCAGCCAAACGGGGAAAGATACCCATCAAATGCATCGTTCATATCCGGCTCCACAAATGGGATAATTTCTCAACCACACATCTTCGTTAAGATGATTTTATTCATTTAATCCGTGCCTGGCGACAAACAACGCGCCTTGCAGGGGGGCAACATGCCCCAACCGGCTCAATTCTACCACTGGCGGGGGAACAATCCGCAGGTGGGAGTGCATTACATCTGCAGCCTGTTGAATGAAATGGTCCCCACCTCCGAGAGCCACTCCACCGCCAATCCGGATCAGGTCAGGGGTATAAAATACAGCCATGTTGCGCAAGCCCTGCCCAAGGTTGTACGCCACTTCCTGCCATTCCTCCGGCTCGAGTTCTTCCGCCGGTTTCCGGTAAATCCGCCGGATGCCGTTGCCGGAGATGAGTGCTTCCAGACAACGGGTGACTCCGCATTCACACTGGATGCCGGCGGGATTCATGGATCGACATTCCACCATCTGATGGGCGATTTCCGGGTGGATTCCATTTGCCCCGCGGTAGATTTTTCCATCAATCAGAAAACCACCTCCCATCCCGGTGCTGATGGTGATATACAGGAACCTCTGTGAAGTGATGCGGGTGAATGCATATTCACCCAGGGCGGCAATATTGGTGTCCACATCCACGGAGAATGGGCAGTCATAACGTTCTTCCATGATTTCCTTGAGGGGAACGCTCCGCCAGGCAGGTTGATGCAGCGGGGAGACCATTCCACTTCGCCAGTCCAAAGGACCCCCTACTGCTGCTCCCATTCCACCAATGGGCTTCCCCCCGGAAACCTCCTCAATCATCTGATGAATCGTATTGAGATCGGTTTCCAGATTATCCGAAGGCTCCGCCCGCACCTTGCGGAGGATGTGTCCAGTAGAGTCTGCTGCTGCAACCATGAATTTGGTCCCACCGATGTCCAAGCCGATGAATAATGTCATACCTCACCTCGTTCACCATTCATGATACTGGATATTCATTTGCAGGGAATGAATTTTAAGGCACAAGGTGTACGGTGATATGAAACCGTGAAAAATGGTATGATTTAGTAGATGACAATGGATCTTTTAATGCTTTTGATGATCACCGGTTCATGTTTGAGTTAACAATATCAAAATTGAAAGTATACCTGCCGGGTTTGGACTGGAGGGTTTGATGAAAATAGAAATCATTGAGCAATTGCAGGCTGCCGGTGCATATCTTTTTGATAATGCCCTGACCTGGGGTTCCAGTGGAAATATCAGCGCCCGAACCTCGGCAGGAAGTTTCCTCATCACTGCCAGCGGCACCCAC
>CALMHE010000363.1 GCA_937863865.1 uncultured Anaerolineaceae bacterium
ACGCCGCCGCACACAGCCTGTTGGAGCAAGCCTGGGTTCCATGTTTAAAAATCCCTCCGGCGATTATGCTGGTCGTTTGATTGAAGCTGCTGGTTTGAAGGGAACCCGGATTGGTGGTGTTCATATCAGCACCAAACATGCAAATTTCTTTATCAATGATGAACATGCAACCGCAACAGATTATTACCAACTTATTCGACAGACGCAGGAAACCGTTTATCAACAGTTTGGTGTTCAGCTTGAACTGGAAGTGGAACTTCTGGGTGACTGGCAAATCCCAAACAATAACTTTTATCGATCTGGTGACAATGAATGATGAAAAATAAAATTCGATTGGGTGTTCTTTTTGGCGGGCGGTCGGGCGAACATGAAGTTTCGTTGATGTCCGCGCGTTCTGTTTTATCTGTATTGGATCCCCACAAGTATGATGTCACCCAGATTGGTATCACCCATTCCGGAAGATGGTTAACCGGGGACAATGTGTTGGAAGCCCTGGAGGAAAACAATACCAGCCAATTGGTTCCTGTCATCCTGATCCCCGAACCGGGCAGGAATATCCTGTATCAAATCCGGAAACAGGATCATGACCAGGTAATGGTTCCGTATGTTGAATTGGATGTCATCTTTCCAGTGCTCCACGGCACATTTGGGGAGGATGGCACTTTACAGGGCATGTTGGAAATGAATGGCATTGCTTATGTCGGAGCCGGTGTACTTGGATCATCACTGGGTATGGATAAAGGTGTCTTTAAGGACATTATGAATGCCCATCAGATACCTGTTTTAAATTCCTTGATTGTTTCCCGGCGGGAAATAAAAAATCAGATGACCAGAGTCCTTGAATCATCTGAACAGCTTTGTCATTATCCTATTTTTACCAAACCAGCCAATTTGGGTTCCTCGGTGGGAATCACCCTCTGCCGCTCCCGGTCTGACCTGGTGGAAGGTTTACAGGAAGCAGCCCAGTTTGACCGCAGAGTCTTGATTGAACAAGGTTTGCAGGATCCCCGCGAAATCGAAGTCTCCGTCCTGGGAAACGATGACCCCATCGCTTCGGTTCCCGGTGAAATCCGCCCCAGTGATGAATTCTATTCCTATCGGGCAAAATATATCGACAACCGTTCACAATTTCTTATCCCTGCCGATTTGCCGGAAGATATTTCCAGACAAATTCAACAGATCGCAGTGGAAGCCTACCGGGCTGTGGATTGTGCTGGAATGGCTCGGGCTGACTTCCTTGTGGATCGGGAATCATTACAGGTTTATTTGAATGAAATCAACACCATCCCTGGTTTTACAAAGATCAGCATGTACCCAAAGCTGTGGGATGCCAGTGGGTTGCCTTATCCCGCGCTGGTGGATCGGCTGATCGAATTGGCACTCGACCGGAAAGCAGAAAACGACGAAACGATACGCGAATACAGGAGAACATCATGAACCTAGTTAGAAAACCCACCCTGACCCGGTCTGAACAGGTGCGGCAACGCCGGGTTGAAGAATCCAGAAAGCGTATCACCAAGTCGCAAATTCCCGTTTCCAATCCAGGACCATATCCGGTGACTGTTCGGGGAGGGAGCGGAGCCCGTGTTCACCAGCGGACACAAAAACGTCCACGCCGTCAGTACTATTACAGTATTGGTGCGACGGGCGCTGAAATTCGGCTGCCTGCCATTCCTTCCATTCGGGCGGATTGGAAATGGGTGTCTGCAGGCATAGCTCTCGTCATGATTATTGCCTTATTCTTCTTTTTGAACTCATCCCAATTTACAATTAGCTCTCCCAAAACCGTTGGAATCCAACGAGTAACCGGTTCAGACCTTGAAGCTGTCCTTCGATTGCAAGGCTTATCCATCTTTGAGTTGGATACAAATATCGCACGTACCCAGCTCGCCATGGCTTTCCCCGATTTGAAAAACATTCAAATTCGTGCCAGTTTGCCAGCGGCAATAACCATCATCGCCGAAGAAAGACAGCCTGTTCTCGTCTGGAAAAATAACGATACAACTCTCTGGGTTGACACCGAGGGAGTCATCATCCCACCCCGGGGGGAAATTGGTCCCCTACCAGTCATCGAATCAGACAGCCTGCCTCCCCTGGGAGATAATGCTGTAAACCTGAATAACCCTGCAACCTCAGCCGTCAACAACGCAATCCCAACCATGCTCGAAACCAGCATTTTACAAAATTGGGGGCGCAGGATGGATAAAAATTTATTGTTGACTGCCCTTAAACTTACAACAATTGTCCCTGAAGGTACAACCATTGCTTTTTCAGACCGGCATGGTCTGGGTTGGATGGATACAGCCGGCTGGTATGTATATATCGGATTAACATTGGACGAGATCGATTTAAAAATGACGGAATATCAAGAAATTGTCAAGCAGGTTCAAGTCATGGGGTTAAGACCCCAAATCATCAGCGTGGAAACAATCCACGCTCCCTACCTGCGGATGGAGCAGTAACCATGGATGAAACAGTCGTAGTGGGAATTGATATAGGTACAACCAAAATCTGCACCCTGGTTGCCCGTGTGGAACCGGAGAACCGGCTGCGGATTTTAGGTGTGGGTATTGAGCCTTCACAGGGGATCAAGAAAGGCACCATCGTCGACCTTGCAGCTGCATCCCAAGCCATTGCCCATTCAGTGGAAAAAGCGGAACGATCGTCCGGGTTGGAAATCACCTCAGGTTGGGTCAGCCTGGCAGGCTCGCATGTGGCTTCAATCAACAGCCATGGAGTTGTGGGGATTTCCGGCAGGGTAATTGACGACGAGGATGTCGCGCGGGCACTGGAAGCTGCCCAGGCAGTTGCCATCCCGCACAACCGTGAGATCATCCATGTCATTCAACGTGGTTTTATCGTGGATGGTCAAAACGGCATCCACTCGCCTGAGGGAATGCATGGTTTTCGCTTGGAAGTGGAAGCCCACATCATCACAGCAGCATCTTCCACGGTTGAAAACCTGCGCCAGTGTGTCCATGCAGCGGGTGTGGAAGTGACCCAGTTTGTTCTGAACCCTCTGGCATCCGCCGAGGTTGTCTTGACTGATTCAGAACGCCAGATGGGTGCCGTGGTCTGTGATATCGGTGGCGGCACCACTGATCTCGCAATTTACATCGATGGCGATGTCTGGCATACCAGCGTACTGGCTGTGGGTGGCAATCACATCACCAATGATATTGCCCATGGGCTTCGCCTTCCCATCTCCCAGGCGGAGGAAGTCAAAAAACAGTATGGACATGCCCTGCAGGAGGAAGTAGGTGAAGATGAAGTCTTCAACATCCGACCATTTGGTGAAGAGCGTCCCACCCGGGTTAATCGTCGGGAATTATCAAACATAATTGAAGCACGGGTGGAAGAAATATTTGAAATGGTGCTCGCTGAAATAAAACGCTCCGGATATGACGGTCTGCTGCCGGCTGGTGTTGTACTTACCGGAGGGACCTGTCTTCTGCCAGGGACACGACCGCTGGCAGCCCGGGTGATGAACCTGCCTGTCAGACTGGCAAAACCTGAAAATTTACTGGGATTAACCGACCAGTTAAATTCGCCCGCATATTCAACCAGTGTTGGGCTGCTTCACTGGGCTCTCATGATGAGTGAAACCATCTCCACCCATTCAGGGGGGAGGGGTGGAAGGAAAGGAGTGTCATTCGATTGGGAAACCATCAAGAATTACTTAAGACGAATGTTACCATAACGGATTTTATTTTTATTCCATTCAATACAGGAGATAGCCATGGATTTTAATACATTACCTCAGCCAGAATCATTTGCAAGAATCAAAGTTATCGGTGTCGGCGGCGGCGGCTGCAATGCAGTCAATCGGATGATCGATGAAGGTTTGCAGGGAATCGAGTTCGTAGCGGTGAATACCGATTCCCAGGCATTGTTGCTTTCCAAAGCCACCACCCGGGTGCGGATTGGCGATAAGGCAACCCGTGGTCTTGGTGCTGGCGGTGACCCTGAGATGGGTCGCAAAGCAGCCGAGGAATCAGCGGATGACCTGTACGAAGTTCTACGCGGCAGCGATATGGTCTTTGTAACAGCCGGTCTTGGCGGCGGCACCGGCACAGGTGCAGCCCCCATTGTCTCCCAAATATCCAAGGAAGTCGGTGCGTTAACGATCGGGGTTGTCACCCGCCCCTTTACCTTTGAAGGTGGAAAACGGGCTGCGGCAGCTGAAAACGGCATCAACCGCTTAAAGGAACACGCTGACACCCTCATCGTCATCCCCAATGACCGCTTGCTTCAAATTGTGGACAAGCGCGCCACCCTGCAAGAATCCTTCCGGACGGCTGATGATGTTCTGCGCCAGGGTATTCAGGGAATTTCAGAATTAATCACCGTTCCCGGCTTGATCAACCTGGACTTCGCAGATGTCCGGACCATCATGTCCGAGGGCGGAGCAGCTCTTATGGCAGTTGGACGTGCATCCGGTGAAGATAAAGCCCGCCTGGCAGCAGACGCTGCGATTTCAAGTTCACTGCTGGATATCACCATCAATGGCGCCCGTGGAATCCTCTTTAATGACACATGTGGTACAAACCTGACCTTGATTGACGTCAACCAGGCTGCCGCCATCATCAAGGAAACCGCACATCCGGATGTGAACCTGATCTTTGGTGCAGTAATTGATACGAGTATGGGCGACGAAATCCGTATCACAGTAATTGCCACGGGTTTTGATAACTCGGGCATGCCCCTGTCAACTCCGTCAGAACTGCGTGCCCGCCATCTTGACTCAACCACGGCTGTACGCCAACAGCAGATCGATCACACATCGGAAAATTCCTTAAAACAACCCGTAACAGCCACCTTCCCGCCACAGGTAGTTAACACGGGTGACCTGGATGTACCTGCGTTCCTACGAAAACGCGCCGAACAAAACCGCTAGGCAGATGTGTTCACATTTATTCCCGCATGCCACCCGGTGATACGGGAATGAGTACACATATCTGATTCCAATCCATGGTCGGATTCTATATTTTAACTGGAGGTATGAGTACTCTTGCATGTTTACGCGCGCATATTGGAAAACAAATTAACGATCAATCTGAGGTTGTCAACTAATCCATAACATCTCCTTAATCAAACATACCCGTGATATCTGTTCTGATCTCCTCTTTCCGGATTGTGAAAGAGGAGATCTTATCTTTAACACTGGAATGAACTTCTACATGGAAAGGTTTTTTTGATCAAAAGTACCCCCATCCATGGGCATACACGCTGCATTTCTCAAATTTATTCCATATCTGTACTCTGGTAAATAATATTTTTATCCAGATAAGTCCCATGAAATCCCAATAATATTTTAAGATTAATATGTTCAGATACCCCTTGCAGTGTTATTTTTTTTATGCTAGAATGATTGTACTACACCTACGGGATAAACAATATGCTACCCCCACATATGGGGGGCATTTTATCAACTAAAGAAAATCTCCATTGCACTGCCAGGGGATTGACTGGGCGGTTGTGTATTTATTTGTTTGATTTTAAATCAGACTGACGGGAGAAAAAGAGAATGCGCTGTCCTTATTGTCAACACATTGGATCAAGGGTCCTGGACACTACGCACGACAATCGGGGGGGAATTCGTCGTCGGAGGGAATGTGATGTGTGTCATCAGCGTTTCTCCACGTTGGAACGCCCAATTTTGGCTACTCCCCTGCTTATTAAAAGGGATGGTACCCGGGAGGAATTTGACCGCGAAAAATTAACCCGCGGCATCCGCATTTCCTGTGCCAAGCGCCCGGTTCCAGCAGCTGAAATCGATCGTCTGGTCGGTGAAATTGAATCCTCTCTCCAGCAATTGGGACGGGCAGAAGTATCCTCT
>CALMHE010000364.1 GCA_937863865.1 uncultured Anaerolineaceae bacterium
GATTTCCTTCATTCGCCCCCGGCAATCATTAACCGTTAAGCAACCTTCACATCAATCTTCCTCGGCTTGACCTCTTCGGACTTGGGCAGCCGCAGGGTCAGCACACCGGCATCATAGCTGGCTTCAATTTTCTCCGCCTCCACGTGCGAGGGGAGTGCGATGCTGCGGCAGAATGAACCCCAGCGGCGCTCGCGAAGATGATAATGAGCTTCCTTGACTTCCTGATCTTCCTTCACATCCCCCTGGATGGAGAGAACCCCGTCTTTGAAGGTCACATGGATGTCTTCCGGTTTTATCCCCGGTACAGTCGCCTTGACGAGATAGGCGTCATCCTGTTCCACCACATCCAGCGCCAATGACCAGGTGGGCTCCGGCACGACTTCGGGTTCATTCATCCAGCGGTTCATCAAAGCCCTCATTTGATTCATTTCACGATATGGATTCCAACGAGCTAACATGGTACACCTCCTTAAAAGCAACCAGTAATTATTATTTTTTTTACCCTTCGTCATCATTATAAAAAAACTGTATAGGATTCAGATCAAAGATTTGTTGGAAATATATAAATTCTTTCTGTGTTAGAATCGCTTTCAATGGCTGAATTGACCCTGATTCTGGCATCCAACTCACCCCGCCGGCGGGAACTGCTCGGCTGGACAGGCTGGCGCTTCACATCCGCTCCGGCGGATATTGATGAAAATCCCCTGCCCGCTGAATCCCCCATGGAACATGTGGAAAGACTGGCGGAAGCCAAGGCGCGCAAGGCGGGTGAATCCTGCCCGCCTGATTGCGTGGTCCTGGGCGCTGATACCATCGTTGTGGATGGGGATGAAATCCTGGGCAAACCAGCGGATGCCGCTGACGCCGCCCGAATTCTGCTCCGCCTGCGGGGGCGCACCCACATGGTTTACACTGCCCTGGCGCTCTTTCGCCCGGTGGATGGCACCTTGCTCAAGGACCGCTGTATGACTGCCGTCCCCATGCGCAACTACTCCACCGCCGAGATGGAAGCCTACATCGCCACCGGTGACCCGCTGGACAAGGCAGGGGCTTATGCTATTCAGCACCCTGGTTTTCACCCGGTGGAGAATTTCAGCGGTTGTTTTGCCTGTGTGATGGGCTTTCCCTTCTGTCACCTGGTGCGCTGCCTGCGTAAATGGGGTTTTCATCCCCCATTGGATGTGCCCGCGGCGTGCCAGACCGGTTTGAATTATTCCTGCCCGGTGTATCCGGACATTCTGAATGAGGTGCCTGTTGAGTAAACCTAATCGCTGGATTTTCCTGCTTCTGTTGATTGCCCTGCTGGCGGGATGCACGTCCCCGACCCCTGGCGGTAATCCAAGCCAGACCACCACCCTGCCCCCGCCCGTACTGCACACCACCTCCACGCCCGATGTAATCCCCGCCGCCCGCTCATTCCTGGATGCCTGGGAAAATGAGGATTATGCCGCCATGTACGGCATGCTCTCGCTGCTGAGCCGGGATGGCATCAGCGAGGAAGCCTTCACCAGCCGCTATAAGGACATTGCCGGCAACATGAACCTGGTCTCGCTGGAGACGGAAACTCTTTCCTCGCTGGTCATCAGCCCGTCACAGGCGCAGGTCGGTTTCACCGCCGCCTTCACCACTGCCCTGGTGGGCGTGCTGACCCGCGAAATGCAGATGAACCTGGTGCTGGAGGATGACGCCTGGAAGGTTTCCTGGGAGGACGGCATGATCATGCCGGAGTTGCGCGGCGGCAACCGCTTCTACATGGATGTGCGCATCCCCACCCGCGGCAACATTTATGATAAAAACGGCAGCGCCCTGGTGATGGAATCGGAAGCTGTGGCGCTGGGAATCGTCCCCGGACGGATCAACCCCGACCGCGAGGGTCGTCTTTTGAACGAGCTTTCCTCGCTGACCGGCTACACGACCCAGTACATTCAATCGCTCTATGAATACGCCGCCCCCGAGTGGTACATCCCGGTCGGTGATGCCTCCGCCCAGGCAGTGCGGGAACGCTGGGATGTGCTGTCCACCCTCAGCGGACTGGTAATGAATTTTTACGACACCCGCTATTACATCAATGGCGGCACCGCCCCCCACGTGACCGGCTATGTTCAGTACATCCCGGTTGAGGAGCTGGAGGATTACCAGCGCCGCGGCTACCTGGGGGACGAACGTGTGGGCATGGCGGGTCTGGAACAATGGGCGGAGGACGATCTTGCCGGTCGGCGCGCCGCCTCCCTCTTTGTGGTGGACACCAACGGGCAGAAGCTGAGCCGCCTGGCTCAGGTGGATGCCATCCCCTCCGCCAGCGTTACCACCACCATCGACAAGACCCTGCAGGTGGAAGCCCAGAAGGCACTGGCGGATTTCCGGGGTGCAATCGTGGCAATCGAGGTTGACACCGGTAAAGTGCTGGCAGTGGCTTCTTCACCCTCCTTCAACCCCAACCTGTTTGACACCAACAACTACAACTCCGCCTGGATGCTGAGCGACATGCTCAACACCACCGATAACGCCCTCCTGAACCGCGCCACCCAGACCGGCTATCCGCTGGGTTCAGTCTTCAAGATCATCACAATGGCGGCAGCACTGGATACGGGCATTTTCACCGAGCAATCCTCCTATGAATGCGGTTACACCTTCACCGACCTGGAAGGCGTCACCCTCTACGACTGGACTTACGAAAAAGACGTACCCTCCAGCGGCACCCTGACCCTGCCTGAGGGCTTGATGCGTTCCTGCAACATCTGGTTCTACCATATCGGCATGGAGTTAAACCAGATGGGCAGACCGAATGCCATCACCGACATGGCGCTGGGATTTGGATTGGGCAAGCCCACCGGCATTGAGGGCGTCCCCGAGATTGCCGGCAGCATTCCCTACCCCGAAACCATGGCGGATTCCGTCCAACAGGCAATTGGGCAGGGCGCCATGCTGGTCACCCCGTTGCAGGTGGCTGCTTTTATTGCCGCCGTTGGCAACGGCGGCACCCTTTACCGCCCGCAGGTGGTGGAAAAAAT
>CALMHE010000365.1 GCA_937863865.1 uncultured Anaerolineaceae bacterium
TATTTATCCCGTTATATATTTCTTATCAGTAACAATTTTTTTTCTTGCGCTTTCAACATTACTGATAAAACAAAGAGTATGGGACAATGAAAAGGCAAAATAGCATTCATATCCATTGGACGCTTGTTGCTGCATTCCTGTGCGCCCTATTGGGCATCGTATTATTTTTTATATTCCATACCTTTGGAATTTTATCTCACGCCAGCTTTGCATTGTCAATAATTTTCTTCTCTTTACATGTAATTTTGTTCGCAAATAAATATTCATCATTATTTATTCATCACACGTCATCCCTTGATATTAAATTTAGAATTCAACTATGTTTTTTGTTTATCATCTTCCTTGTAATTAATATATATTTTATCAACCACCCATATAGATTGGATCTGACCCACGATAAAAGAAATTCTCTCAATGATAATTCAATTAATACCTTATCTAGCTTAATTGAAAATGGATCTCTGTTTATTCCTCAACCAGTTAGTTCAATAACAGATAATGAATACAACCTTCTTTTATCCTTCGAATATTATTCAAAAGGTAAATTAAAGGTGGTATTTTTCAATCCTGATAAACCTTCTTTTTCCTCTCCTTTCGTAGCCGATTTAAAACCAGGACAATTAATAATTAACGTTGGTAATCGATCTGAAGTAATTCATTCTATCGATGAAAGATCAATAACCTCATCCTTACAGAGATTAACATATGCAGGACCGAATACTATATATTTTACAACCGGACATGGTGAATTCCCTCCTGTTGGTACTGGTCCGGAAACTTATACAATGTTTACAAAATTATTGAAAAACAAAGGATATATAGTAAATACAATTAACCTTCAGTACACGCAAAAAATCCCCGCTGACGCAATTGCCGTTATCATTGCTGGTCCAAAAATCGACTTTACTGAAAAAGAATCGAAAATAATTCAAGAATATCTTTCCAATAATGGTTCACTCATATTAATGCAGGAACCAAGGCTGATATCAAGCCATACCCAATACAGCCCCATGATGATGTATATTAACGAAAATTGGGGTATTCGTGTTCAAAATAATATTATTGTTAATCCTGATATGAATCTTGAGCCGTTTGTGACTGTGGCTGATGTAGAATCATATGCCAATCACATTATTATGCAAGATATTCAAGATGACCTTGTTGTTTTTCCAACAGCGCGATCAGTGGAAATTATTTCTCCACCTAAAAATGTGAGCCTTGTTCCATTACTCAGTACTTCACCAAACGCCTGGGCTGAAAGTTATATCGGAAGCGTTCAAGAAAGATCCGAAGTATATGATGTAGACGATGATATTCCTGGTCCCATTCCAATGGGTATCGCTGCCACAAATATCCAAACAAATTCTAAAATTATTATATTTGGCGACTCTGAATTCTCGTTGGATGCAAATTTTAGTAAGTTCGCGAATGGGAAGTTTTTTGAAAATTCACTAACCTGGATCATGTCTCGAGAAAAAGTGGACGAATTTCCAATTAAATTATTATTCAATCCTAAAATCCAATCGCTAAGTAGAGTAGAACTTGGTTATATTCTTCTCGCATTTGTAGCTCTCCCATGTATATTCACTATTATTGGGATCTATGTCGGTTTCCGATTTGGTAAAAACTATGAATAATGTCATACATTTGAAGTGCATCGAGGTATTGATTTTTACAGCAAAAAAGTGTATTCTGTTTAGGTGTATCGCCAGAAAGTGCGATATAATTCAATGTTTATTTTAACGAAGGATGTTATTGGAATATATGGATAACCCATTAATCATTAATATCATTGATGACGACGATGAAGAATTTCCCGCCATCGCACGTTTACTAGAACTTGGACGTCAAAAATCATACGTAACAATCGATGATATTCTACATTTTTTCCCGGATGCAGAGCAGGAAGTTGAACAATTGGAAGAAGCTTTTGCCGCATTAATGGCTGCTGGCATTCCATATATTGAAGAAGAAACTTCTCTCGTGGAGCCGAGCGAAGATGAATTAAGTACCGAGGAAAGCGAAGCGGCAGCCGGCGAACACGCCCTAGCATCCAGGGATGTCCAACTGGACGATCTTGAAAATATTGACACAGACGATACGATAGGGTTATACCTGAAAGAGGTAAGCCGTGTTCCCCTCCTTACCGCTGAAGAAGAGGTTGAACTGGCTCAAAGAATTGAACGTGGCCGTATGGCGAGGGAAGAACTTGCCCGTGGAAACGTCAGCGTACGACGTCGTCAGGAATTACGCCGCTTGATTGAAGATGGATGGGCTGCGCGCGAACATCTTATTACTGCCAATTCCCGCCTGGTTATTTCAGTGGCAAAAAAGTATATGGGACGGGGAGTCCCTTTCCTTGATTTGATCCAGGAAGGCAATATCGGTCTGATCCGAGCTACAAAAAAATTTGATTATCGCAGGGGACATAAGTTTTCAACTTATGCAACCTGGTGGATTCGTCAGGCTGTGACACGCGCCATTGCCGATCAAGGTCGAACCATCCGAGTGCCTGTTCATATGGGCGACCAAATCAATAAATTGCTCCGGGTTCAGCATCAATTAACCCAAAGGCTGGGGCGTGATCCGAGTGTGGATGAATTGGCGGATGCTCTTGATGTTCCACCTAAAAAAGTCGAAAACATGATCCAGGTTGCCCGTCGTCCATTGTCTTTGGAAACCCCGACAGATGACGAAGAGGATTCCGTCCTGGGAGATTTCATCGAAGATGATGAAGCTCCACCACCCGACGAAATGGTTACATATAATTTATTGCAGGAACACCTTGAGGATATATTAAATTCACTTCCTCCCCGGGAAGTTCGACTTCTGCAATTACGTTATGGCTTGTTGGATGGTCAGGCGTATACCCTGGAAGAGGTCGGGCGTAAAATGGGTGTCACGCGGGAACGCGTTCGGCAAATCGAAGCCCAGGCGCTCAGCCGCCTCCGCCATCCATCCATTCGTAGAAAATTACGGGACTATCTTGGTGAATAATTTATAACACAACAACGTGCGGCTAATCCCGCACGTAGCCATTTTAATTCCCTTGAATATTTCTGAAATATGATGCATACTTATAAAGGGAGGATCCTATGGCAAAAATCTCATTACGTTCATACTGCCAAGAGATCGAGAATCTCATTGATCACAGTGTAATTGACCAGGCAATTGCTCACTGTAAACATATACTGCGTTTTTTTCCAAAACATCTTGAGACGTTTCGTCTTTTGGGAAAGGCATATATTGAGGAGCAACGTTATACTGAGGCAGCAGATATTTTACAACGCGTCCTGTCAGTCATCCCGGATGATTTTGTTTCCCGACTTGGAATTAGTATTATTAGGGAAGATGAAGGGAATTTAGATGCTGCGATCTATAACATGGAACGTGCCTATGAGATCCAACCCACCAATTCTGCCATTCAGGATGAATTAAAACGTCTTTATGGGCGTCGTGATGGCATTGAACCTGCCAAAATTCGGTTAACCCGCGGTGCATTGGTACGAATGTACATCCGGGGAGAATTATATCCACAAGCTATTGCCGAAATAATAGCGGTACTGGCTGAGGATCCTGATCGCATGGATTTGGAAATTCTTCTTGCTAATATCTACTTTAAAACCAATCGTAAAGTGGAAGCAACCGAGATATGCAGTCGTATCGTCGCAAAACTTCCTTATTGTTATGAAGCAAATAGATTATTATCAGAAATCCTTCCCGGGACGTCCCGAGCCCAGGATGGACTAATATATCAAAGGCGTTTATACGAATTGGATCCATACTTGATGTATATGGATCCTTCCTCCCCAACCGTTGCCGAGGTGCCTGACAATGCTGTCATGTTGGAATACCTGGATGTTTCCACAATCCCCGTCATAACTGAAGAAAGTCCATCCTGGGCAACCTCAGCCGGCATCCAATGGGAAGAAACCAGGGAAGAAGAATCTATCACCCACCCGGATTGGCTTACAGAACAAACCCCGGAATATCCTCCAGATCTTCCTATTGAGGAGCCTTCACCTTTTCCGGATACGTTTCATACCTTTCCCGAGGAAATTATTGAGGGAGCTGATAAATCTTTTGAGGATAAAGAGAAAATCACCGATTCTCCCCTTCCGGATTGGTTTGAATCCGCTGGATGGGCAATCTCTGAAGGAGACGCGACAGCTTTGCCAGAATCTCAATTGCCTCCATCAATTGAGGAAAATATTCCTTTGGAAGAAGCCGAAATTCCTGATTGGCTTCAGGACATGGCACCGACTGAAGAACCTCAAATACCTGGTCGAGAAAGTGTCGTTGATCGAACAGGATGGCTGAACGAAATATTAATTGCTGAACAGGGTGAGCCTCCCACAGAGCCACTAGAGCCCACGCCTGACCAGATATCCCAATATAAAGATATCCCTGGAATTTCTCCTTTGGAACCAGAAATAGAAGAATTTCCAATGCCGGATTTGGAAACTATCAGTGATGAATCAGAGGTTTCTCTTCCAGACCAGGAATCAGTACCAGATTGGTTGACAAGCATCGAATCGCAGATTGAAGAGCCAGTTATGTCTCCCAAGGAGGACCTTCCCGACTGGTTGCAAGGACTGGGTGAAGAATCAATCCAGCCGCATGATCAACCAGCTTTTCCATCAGCCGAATTCCCATCCTGGTTACCGGAAAGTGAATCAATTACCAATGAGACAGGTGTTGAGCCTGGTCTTGAAAAAGCCGACGACGAATTAACGGTTTTTCAAACACCTGAAACAACTCCGGATGACACCGGGGAGGAGATGATCGAACAACGGATGGCAGAAGAATGGCTGCCCGATATTGAAGCAATCACTCCAAATGAGTTACCATCGATTGAGGAAGAAGGACAAGAAAGCTCAGCTGAAATTACTGAAGTTGAACAACCAATGGCTGAAATCTCTTCTCAAGAGATTTTTGAAACTCCAATCGATCAACAAAATGAAATTCCTCCATTGGAAGCTGAAGAAGAGACATTTGCATGGTTGGAATCGTTGGCGGTTCAACAAGGTGCAGATTCTGATGAATTATTGGCACAACCTGCCGATAAAGAAATTTCATTGCCTGAATGGCTGCAAGAGCCAGATGAACTTGTGCCGGAAAATCTTCCTGTAATCGATAAAGAAGAAGGAACCATAGAGGAAGCGGTCGAAATTCAAGAGGTTCAAGAAATACTGCCTGCTGTGGATATTTTGGAATTCAATGGGGAGACTCCCGAAACTCCCCCAGAATTATCCATACCAGAACCTCCAATTGTCCAGGAAGACACAAAACCAACAATCAGGAGAGAACCTGCCATACCGGAGTCTCCTTCCAAATCCCCATCTGAAGAATCATCAAAAGAAGATATCATCCCTGTATCAGAAGAACAATTACCTGATTTTCAACTTGATCGTTCACTTGAACAAGCTTCTGAAATATCTGATTTGGAAATCGAATCAGAGCTGCCTGAAACCTCATTCTCCGAAGACGATTCTGCATTCTCGTGGTTGGAATCGCTGGCTGCCAAACAAGGCGCTGATGAAGCCGAGATGTTGACTCATATCGATGAACGCTCCGAAACCCCACCAACATGGGTGCAGGCTGAGGATGAATCAAAATCGTCCATTTCTTCGCCCGATAAATCTCAACTTGAAGGAATATCTGAACAGTCAATTTTATCAGAACAGGAATTAACACCGACCGAATTGGAACCAGAAGAACCTGCCATAAATCAAGCAGAAGTAATTCCCACTCCGGATAAACCACCAATTGATAATATCCCAGCTTGGTTGACAGAAATCACACCTCCAGAAAAAACAATCGGGGATGTTGAACAACCGGAAGGAGAAATACAAGAGTGGCTGGAGGGGTTGGATGAAACACAATCTATTGAGCCAGACAGGGAAGAAGGTGAAATAATTACCAGCTGGCTGGCTGAAGAAACTGAAGATGAAATTCCCAGTTCCGAAAGCGAATTAATGGATATATCCCCGGAAGTTATTGGAGAGGAAAGGCTGCCGGGGCTTGATGAAGCCCAAGCCATTCTTAAAGAAGGGCAGGAAGCATTGTGGGCTGGGGATTTGGAGACTGCATTAAATCTGTTTGATCAACTTATCCGCTCCGGTTTTCTCATGGAAGAAGTAATTCATGATCTTCGCGATGCCACATATCGTTATCCCGTCGATATTGGCATATGGCAGTCATTGGGCGATGCTTATTCCAAGAACAATATGCTTCAAGAGGCATTGGACGCTTATTCCAAGGCAGAAGACCTGATACGGTAATATCTTATTTTATTGGGAGGTTACATTGGAGACAACATTGGTGTTGATTAAACCAGACGGTGTTCAACGTGGTTTAATTGGGGAAATTATTGCCCGTCTGGAAAAACGGGGGTTAAAGTTAATAGCCGCCAAGTTTATACGTGTTCCTCGAGAACTTGCTGAAAAACATTACGCGATTCATCAGGGAAAACCATTTTATGAGGGTTTGCTTCGTTATATATCCTCCGCACCTGTGATGGCGATGGTTTGGGAAGGACCAAGTGCAATTGCTGCCGTCAGACAAACAATGGGGGCTACCCGCCCGCTTGAGGCTGAGCCGGGTACTGTACGCCATGATTTTGGTCTTGAGGTTGGTCGAAATCTGACTCACGCCAGTGACGCCCTTGAAACTGCTCAATTTGAAATTACATTATGGTTTACACCTGATGAATTATTTACATGGGATCGTTCTGTTGATCCCTGGTTGTTTGGTAAAAATTAATTCCCTTATTACACAATTTAATTAAACCATGCTGTATTTCTCCGGCATGGTTTACTTAATTTTATAATGAATAATGATCTTGATTGATATCCAGGTTAATCAATCCTGCAAGTAATAAATAATATATTTGTTCTATTAATATTCCCGATAAATCAATTCGAGAGTATAATAAAAATTCTGGTTTTTATTAAAATCCGAAATATTACTCTTCGTTGGAGAAAAGTATGAACACCATCGCAAATAACCAGGCATTTAACCTCCAACAGGTTGTCCATAAAAACCGTCTTGTCGGTTTATGGCGCATGGCAACTGGTTTTCATTGGACTTATCTTGCAGCTACGATGAGTCTGGGTGTTGCCGCACTTGCGAAAACTTCAACATATTTGCTGATCAGATATTTTGTCGATAATTTCCTGGTGCAACGGTCCAGCACAATTCCATTGCCATTGTTTGCCGCGGCTTTTTTAGGTCTGGCATTGGTTGAAGGATCCTGTACTTTTCTAAGTGCAACACTTGCCGCCCGGACCGCTGAAGGAATAACAAGGCGGTTACGAAATTACCTGTACGATCATCTTCAGCACCTCCCTTTTTCGTATCATGATCAAACTCAAACGGGTGAATTAATTTCCCGTTCGACATCAGACGTGGATGCTGTTCGGAGATTTTATAACGACCAGGCAATTGGAATTGGGCGAATTATTTTACTCTTTGTAATAAATTTTACTGCCCTGCTAAATTTAAATGTCCGCCTGGCTTTTATTTCCATCATTGTCCTCCCGATCATTGTGGTGGTTTCATTTTTCTTTTTTAGAAAAATATCCAAAATATACGAAGCTTATCAGGAACAGGAAGCTGTACTATCAACCACTCTCCAGGAAAATCTTACTGGAGTAAGAGTGGTTAAAGCTTTTGCGCGTCAGGAATATGAGATTGAAAAGTTCCAAATCATTAATTGGGAGAAATTTCTTCGCGGTAAAAGTTTAATGACCATGCATTCATTATTTTGGCCTGTATCAGACACAATCTGTAGTTTGCAAATCTTGGCAGGGTATTTTATTGGCGCAACAATGGCAATTAATGGCGAAATAAGTGTCGGTACATACATAGCATACGCTGGTTTAATAATCTGGATAATTTTCCCCATGCGTAATCTGGGTCGTATAATTGTTCAGCTTTCAACAGGCATGGTGTCGTTCGGAAGAGTATTGGAAATTCTCAAACAAAACCGTGAAGCCATGGATGAGGGTAATCATCCAGATGGAAATGTTCGTGGTGATATCCGTTTTCAAAATGTCAGTTTTGAATATGAACCGGAGTCTTCCATCCTTAGTGATATTTCTTTTGAGTGCCAATCAGGTCAGGTAATTGCCTTAATTGGTTCGACAGGATCTGGAAAAACGACACTGGTAAATTTGTTGCCCAGGTTTTATCA
>CALMHE010000366.1 GCA_937863865.1 uncultured Anaerolineaceae bacterium
GTGCAGGGTTATGCAGGGGCTCATGACATACCCATTAAGAATTTAAAAGGAATCCATGTTCTGGAGTGGTGCGCCATCAATGAATCCATACCCACGACTGCTCGTGGGAATGCAGCCAGATTATTAACCCGGGTGGACGAAGACTTCACTCTGCCTTCAGACCTTGACCTGATTATTGAAGCCACCCAGCTTATCCGAACTCTTGAGAAAATCCCCAATAAGGATCATTCATGAAAGATACTCTAATAATTATGTACGGCACAAGTTGGTGTGGTCATACACGACGCTCACGTAAATTATTGGAAGAATATCAGGTTCCCTACACCTGGATCGATATTGACATCAATCTGGATGGACGCCGGTTTGTCGAATCAATAAACCATGGAATGCGCAGTGTTCCCACCATCGTATTTCCAGATGGAACAATCCTGGTCGAACCATCAGACCGCGAATTAACCCGGAAATTGGGTCTGGCTGGGAATGATTAAATTATTTCCGCCTGAAATAATGAACAATCAACCCAATTACTGAACCCATCAACACCAGGCTGACAAGAATAGCCCAAAGGTTGGGTTCACTTGTCTCCATCAAAATATGGTCACGATGGGGATATATCAAGCGTTCTTTTAATTTCTTAACAAAATCCGGATCAGGAGTAACAGGTTGCATCCCTCCCTGTAGACGGTTTTCCAACTCCGAAAGATTAGCCTCCATCATAAATTTATCTCTCCTCTGGAACTGGATACGCTACAATTCCCACTGTCCCCTGACCCAGGTGGGATGCAACCGGCAAGGATAATTCAGTAATAATTATTTCCCGCACTCGAAATCTCCGGCGGATTTCATCCACCAGCTGGGCTGCGGTATTTGGATCACCAGCATGCACCACCGCAAAATCCATTAACTGACCTGATACTTTTAGCTTTACAGATTCCAATACCCGGTCCAATGCTTTTTGTCTGGTTCTTACTTTATCCGCCATTTGTAACAGTCCATCTCTCAGGACAACAATCGGTTTAATATTCAGAAGCATGGTTAATTTATTTTGCAATTGGGAAATGCGCCCACTTAAATATGCGAGCTCCGTCTGATCAAGGGTAAATATTACCACCAGGTGATCCCGCGTCTCCTCCAACCTATGTAAAATATCCTGCACCGTGGCGCCTGCCCTATCCAAAAGGCGGGATTCCCGGCACATAAAACCCAGAGCAGCGGAACCAGCCAATGAATCAAATGGATAAACCCGCATTTCCCCAGCGATTTCGTTGG
>CALMHE010000367.1 GCA_937863865.1 uncultured Anaerolineaceae bacterium
GGGCTGTCATGGGATCGGCCGCGCCTGATGGGCATCGTCAATGCCACGCCGGACAGCTTTTCCGATGGCGGTCACTATGACCCGACCAGTCAGGCGCAGGCGCTGCTGGATCAGGGCGCCGACATTCTGGATATCGGCGGTGAATCCACGCGCCCCGGATCAACCCCCGTGACAACTGAACAGGAACTGGATCGTGTCATACCAGTTATTCAGGAAATCTCAGCTGCCCATCCGGAAATCATCCTCTCCATTGATACTTACAAAGCAAGAGTGGCACAGTCCGCCCTTCAAGCTGGTGCACATTGGATTAATGATATCTGGGCATTGCGGGCGGATGATGATATGGGTTCTGTGGCTGCCCGGTTTGGTGCCGGATTAATATTAATGCACAACCGCAGCCAGCCATCCCAGGTGGAAGTCCAATCCAAACTGGGTGGACGATATATCGGCGTCGAATATCAGAATCTTATCCGTGATGTGCAGGATGAATTGATGCAAAGTGTCTCTCTTGCCCATGCCGCTGGAGTAGCTGACGAAAAAATCATATTGGATCCGGGAATTGGTTTTGGTAAAACCGTGGAACAAAACCTGGAATTGATTGACCGGTTGGATGAGATCTGCAAACTGGGCTATCCTGTATTACTCGGACCTTCACGCAAAGGTTTTATTGGATATACATTGAATTTACCACCTGATCAGCGAATGGAAGGAACTGCAGCAGCGGTGGCAATTGGGATAGACCGCGGCGCTGATATTGTGCGTGTACATGATGTCCCTGAGATTGTTCAGGTTGCACGGATGACAGATGCCATTGTTCGATGCCGGAGGGAATAAATTAATATTTCCCCTCTCATATAGTGAGAGAATAAAAATCCAGATCATGGGACATTGAGATTCAACATTCCATGATCTGGATTTTATTTGGTAATCTTACATTCTAGGGTGTTGTGTTGTTCCAAAACCAATTGTAACTGTAATAACCATCCGGGCTGTCCATACGAATGGCAATACGGGATAATCCCTGTAAAGATAGCGGAATTATATATTCCGCCATAAATGCTCCGCCCGACATGCCGGATTTGGTTTCTCCCACGATAATGCCACCGATTGCCAGGGTGCCATACTTGCCCATCCTCACTGTAAAGGTCTGGTTGGGTGGGAAATTTTTTGTCAGAATGGTTACCTTGTTATCCTTTACGACCCCTGAGATGGTAAAAGTGGGGATTCCAGTATATCCATCATGCGGAGGTGGAGTGGCTTCGCCGGTGGTGTTGTTCCAGAACCAGTTATAACTGTAATAACCATCCGGGCTGTCCAGGCGTATGGCAATTCGATCCAATCCTTTCAGGGAGGCGGGAATTGTATATGTC
>CALMHE010000368.1 GCA_937863865.1 uncultured Anaerolineaceae bacterium
CCCCGCGCCGGAGCCAGATGGACGGCAGAATCTCACTGATGGATGTTTTGGAGACATTGAATACATTCAGGGGGACACCTTCATCGGCAATCCCCTGCGCCACGGCTTCCATCATGCATTCGGTGTTGCCGTACATGGAGGCGTATAACAGCGTGACCCCGGGGTCTCCGGGGACGCCGGCATACCCCGCCCACCGGCTGTAAAGATCAACGATGCGCCGGGGTGAATTGCGCCAGATGAGCCCATGCGAAGGAGCGATCATATCAATGGGTAGATTTTCCAGTTTGGCGACTGCATTTTTGACCGGCTTGGAAAAACTGGCGACGATGTTGACAAAATAGCGGAGCGCCTGCTCCTCGTACCATGCCAGCGGAACATGGGCATCATCGAAGATGCTGCCGTTCAAAGCCCCGTAGCCGCCAAATCCATCACAGGAGAAGAGGACCCTGCGGCTGGTCTCGTAGGTCATGATGGTTTCGGGCCAGTGGACGAATGGAGTGGCGATGAACTTCAGGGTGTGGCTGCCCAGGTTGATTTCCTCGTCATTGCCGACAACCTGGATGTTTTCCGTAATGCCGTAAAATGCCGCCAGCATATCTACGGTCTTGGCGGAGCCGAGCAGCCGGGCATGCGGGGCTGCCTGCAGGATCAACTTCAATGCCCCCGAGTGATCCGGCTCCATGTGGTTGATCACGATGTAATCCAATCCCGCTGGATCGATCACCGATCTGATCTGCTCGAGCAGTTCAAGGGCGGTTGCCTTGCTGCCCAGGTCGATGATGGCTTTTTTCTGATCGTTGATCAGGTAGCTGTTGTAGGAAATCCCCTCGTCGCGGATTTGCCATAATCCTTCAAAAAGCTCGGTGCAGCGGTCGTTGACCCCGACCCAGAACATGCCTGGAAACATCTCAATTGGTTGCATATCCAAATCCCTTTCAGCCTGTCAATTTCATCGGCTCGATTTTACCATGAGCTGATTCTCCTGAAACCCCCAAAGGATAATTAAGTGCCCGCCGGTTCGGCTGCCGGCGGGTATGTTCAATTTCTCCGGTTTGTTTGCCGCCCGGGTGCCGTCATCCCTGGGACTTGGGTCCCGTGTAAACCACCTCAAGCAGCAGCCTGTCGGGGCTTTCGAACATGACCTGGTAATAGGTCACGTTCTCATTTATGCAGAACTCGGGGCGGTGGCGGGGGGTTTCAAACAGGAGCGGGATGCCCAATTTTTGGATATAAGCGACGGCGTTGTCAACATCAGCCTGGCGTGGGACCAAAAAACCCAGGTGATTCATGCCAGTTCCGTCGTAGTCGTTGAAGATTTTCTTTTCGGGACTTGCGAACCAGAGGCTGGTACCGTGTTCATCCTCGACTCCCAGGATATTGTGATCTTCATAAACGACCTTCCAGCCCATGAAATTCATCAGGTCCTTGTAAAACTGAATATTCTGTAAATCGATGTTGATTTGACAATGTCCCAATATGGATTTGATCATCACGAACTCCTTTCTCGAATCGATAAATACATGGTAAGGCGATTGATTCGGCGTGTCAACCCGTCGGATAAATTTTTAAGATTGCAGGTTTAACTGCCGGCTTGTAGGTTGCAGGGTGCGGTCTGTTGATGACCGCACCACCCGAAAAGAACCATCCACAAATTGTGCGGATTTCACGAATTATTTTTGGGTTTGAATGGTGCGGTTAAAGTACAACCGCACCCTACAGTCAATTCGATGGATAAAAAAGTGATCATCCCGAAACCCAGCGATTGATGTTGGGTTACGTTGATTCCATGACAGATGGCACCCGGATTTTATCGTCTGCGGGGCATCCCTTTTACCGTTTTTAGAATATGGGGTGGAGTGGGGGTGAGGGTGGCGGTGTTGGTCATGGTGGGAGTGATGGTTTGGGTGTTGGTTGCAGTGGGGGTGAAGGTATTGGTTATGGTGGGGGTGAGGGTGGCGGTGTTGGTCATGGTGGGTGTGACGGTGTTGGTGCTGGTTGCGGTGGGGGTGAAAGTTTTGGTTATGGTGGGGGTGATGGTTTGGGAGCCGGTTGCGGTGGGTGTGAAAGTGTTGGTTATGGTGGGGGTGATGGTTTGGGAGCTGGTTGCGGTGGGTGTGAAGGTGTTGGTTATGGTGGGAGTGAGGCTGGCGGTGTCAGTTATGGTGGGGGTGAACGACCAGGTTGGTTTGGGAGTGATTGTCAAGGTATGAGTCGCTGATAATTGCGGGGCTTTCAGAATGACCGGCAGATAAATGTTATAGGATCCACCCAAAAAACCAATAATAATCAGGAGACCGATAATGAAGTAGGGCAATGAGGATTTTCGGAACATCAGCCCTCACTAATTAATCATCCCTGCCGGATGGTTGAAAAAAACGATAATAAAATCATTATATAAAAGGTTAAGAAATTAACATTAAAACTTCCGGCTATTGAGGAGAATTTTCATTAAAATTAGGGTCCAACCCGTACGTAGAATCCAACCATCCGCAGGGGATTGACTCCCCCGGTAAAAGGCATATAGTAATATTAAGGAGCTGCCATGAATCGGATCGGAATCATCTTTCTTGTTTATTTTGTACCGGCGCTTGCCCTGCTGCTGGCAACCCTGGGTGCCACCACCCTGCCGGATAACCCGCTGGGTTGGTTTTTGTTGCTGGTGGGTCTGTTGTACACCGCTGGCACGATCATCGTGTATGCCATCCAGAAAAAGCGGTACTGGGAATCCGCAGTGGGGGGTAAAACCCTGCAGGAGGAGCGCGGCAGTCTGTCCTTCTGGCTGATCGCGGTGGGGATGATGCTGGTCTTTTTTATCTCCCCGTTGGAATATCTCTTCCGGCATCCCCTCCTGCCGCATACCCCCTGGATGATCGGGGCAGGCGCCATCCTGGTGTTTCTTGGCGTGGTCCTATTTGCCTGGGCGCGGAGGACTCTCCGCAAGTCGTACAGCGGTCAGATTTCCGTGACTGAAAACCAGCCCCTGGTACAAAACGGACCCTACCGCATCATCCGTCATCCGGCGTATCTGGGCTACCTCTGCATGTCGCTGGGGGTCAGCCTGGGATACTCCAGCCTGGGGGCTGTCATCCTGTTTGGGGTTGTGCTGCTGCCGGCGATGATTTTCCGGATTCGGGTGGAAGAAAAACTCCAAGCCAAGGCCGAGCTGAACCAAAACCAGCTCGAACTCAGTGCCGCCGACGCGTCA
>CALMHE010000369.1 GCA_937863865.1 uncultured Anaerolineaceae bacterium
CCACCAACCCACTGAAGGCTTCGTCACCCGCAGCTACATCGAGCACTTCGTGAAGGACTGGGCGACATGGGAAGAGATGAAATCCCATTTCGACCCGCATTCGCCCGAACGCACTGGGCCGGGTGGCGACGGTGCGCCGCTGACGGACCTCAACCCCAACAAGTACCGGCATGTCGGCGACGGGCCGGGCTGGACGGCGTATGTGGACAAGGCCAATGCGAGCGAGTACCCCGTGGTGGTGGTGGTCCCGTGCCTTTACTGGACGCTGCGGGACATGTGCGGCTTTGAGGGCCTGTCGATGCTCTTCTACGACCAGCCGGACCTGGTGCACGACATGATGGAGTTCTGGACCTGGTTCCTGATGGAGCTGCTCGACGAGCCCTTGCGCAACATCCAGGTCGACGAGATCATCCTCCGCGAAGGATCGGCGCGGATTGCGCGGATTGGGACCGATAAGCTCGATCGGCGCCGTGCCGTCGGCACGCATTGCAGGGCTGGCGGGCGTGGCTGGCTTCTTGTCGATCTCGCCGATGAACGCCGCCGTGTGCCGGGCAGCCGGTCTCGACTGGGCCGTCCCCACGCTCAGTATCATCCTGCCAGCGGGCATCCCCCATGAATTGCAATTTAAATTCCTCACCGGGACAGAATCAAATCGGGAGTTTTGGGATCAAATGCGAATCCAAATTACCAATCTTTCCACGGATGGAAAATATGTGGAAGCCTGGCAAGTGATCGACCAGCCGCAGGTGACCTGGTTGAATTCTCCCCGGATTGATCTTTCCGCCTTTTCCGGTCAAACCATTCGCATCCGTTTTCACTTCAATGCGTTGGATGACATTGACAACCAAGGTTTTGGATGGGCAGTGGATGATATTGCGATTCAACCCGCATCTGCCCCGCCGCCATGTATGGAGTCCTCCCCCAATGACACCCGTCTGATGGCAACTTCAATTACGATGGGTCAGACTGTGAATGGAATCATTTGTCCGCAGGGCGATTTGGATTATTACTCCATTTCCGGTCAGGCGGGTCAAAGACTATCCACCCTGGTCAAAGCCGGTACGATTGGTTCTTCGTTAATTCCCATAATAACCCTGTATGATTCGGCGGGGAAATTCCTGAGGGAACAGGACACTCCGGATGACAATGGCGACATCTCTTTTGGATATCAACTTCCCGCTGCGGGTAAATATTATATCCGCATCAAGGCTTGGGATCATCCGTCCGCCGGGGGTGAAGATGCATTTTACCAGCTCTCAACTTCAATTAATTCCGTCCCACCGATAGTAAACATTCAATTCCCAATCAATCGCTATATCCCGATCAATGGCTTTACTGCCACTGCATTGGCATCCTCCACACCCCCAGGTCAAGTTGATTCTGTCTCATTTTATTGGCGTAATTCCAATTGGATGAACTCCTATTGGATCCTCATCCATACAGATGCGGATCCTTCGGATGGTTTTTCAGCTTATATAGATCCAAGCCAGGTTGGCAATCTCTCAGGCGGCGGACTGTATGTGGAGGCAAGGGATTCAACCGGAAATCGCACAGGTGCCATCCGGCTGTACCTGGAAGCGGATGTGACTCCGCCGGTCACCCAGGTGGAACCCTTCCCCAATCCATCCCGTTCAACAGCCTTGCATCTGCGCTGGACCTCCTCCGATTCAGGAACCGGCATCGATCATTTTGATGTTGAGTATCAAATCGGCACCGGACAATGGCAGCTGCTGGCTGCCGACCTCCCATCCAACCAGAATTCACTCTGGTATCTTTCCGAATTTAACCAGACGGTCAGTTTCCGGGTGCGGGGAGTGGATGCTGCTGGAAATGTGGAACCATTCCGGACGGTCACCACCACGGTTGAAGCAGATTGCATCCCTGATGACCATGAGGATGGGGATGATGAGATCAGTGGGGCGGTTTTATTGGAACCCTACCAGCGGCAATCCCACAACCTGTGTCAATTGAATGACACGGATTGGATTCAATTCATTGGAAAAACAGGTGATGATTTATTGATTGGCGTCACACAACTGACTGGAGGGGCGGCGATTCAGCTTGATTTATATGATTCGGAACTGAATGTCCTCGCTTCCACGGCAGCAAGGGATTTCAACCAGCCCGCCATCCTGCATTGGATGGCGCCAGGAGATGCAATATATTACCTTAAGCTGACTCCCATCCATCCCAATCTGGCTGGAACCGAAGCCGGATATTCCATCTGGTATGGACCGGCTCTCACCTTCTACCTGCCGGTTGTGTTCCGCTAAATTTTTCTGTTATAAATAACCGAGAATATCCTTGCGGAGTTTTCCCCAGCAGAGGGCATCGGATATTGCCTGTTCAATGGATAATTTTGGCTCCCAGCCCAGCAGACGCCGGGCGGTATCCACATTGGCATACGCGCCAGCCACATC
>CALMHE010000370.1 GCA_937863865.1 uncultured Anaerolineaceae bacterium
TGCCTTTTCATCCGCCACCATGGGGGATACATTTTCCAATTCCAACGGCAGGGTGATGTTTTGCAGAACCGTCCGCCAGGGCATCAGGTTGGCTTGCTGAAAGACCAGCCCGATGCGCGGCAGCGTGCCGTCATTGAAATGGAACTGCACCCGACCCCGCGTGGGCAGGAGCAGACCTGCCAGGACCCGCAGCAGGGTTGACTTGCCACTGCCTGAGGGACCCAGAACAGTTACAAACTCGCGGTATTCCATTGATAAATTCACCCCATCCAAAGCTGTCAACCCGCCCGGACCGGTGAAGGTCATGTTCAGGTCGGTAATTTCCACCACCGGAAGGACCGGCGCCGGGGGCACAAAGGAGGACGGAGGTTTGGTTTCCATATCAGGGGATGAACTGGTTGGTGAATGCCTGGCTGAGGTCCAGTTTCGAGTTGAGCAGCCCCATGTCAAGCAAAACTGCCTGCATGTTCTCCCAACCCTGCGGGTCGGAATAGCCCATCCGGTCGCTCTGCCACATTTTGATGGAATCAGCCAGCACCTTGCGCTGGACGGTTTCATCCGCCTTTTCCAGATTTTCAACATATTTCTTACAGATTTCATAAGCCCCATCGGGGTCGGCAATCACATCCTCAATCCCCCGCAGGGTGGTGCGCACCACCTTCTGTACCAGGTCGGGATTTTCCTGCAGAACCTTCTCGCTGGTGATGATGCCATTGGAGACCAGTTCCATGTAATCAGCAGTATTCAACAGCACAATGTCATAGCCGCGGGCTTGCAGCTGGTTCGGCTCATTCGCCACATAGATCACCGCAGCCTGAACCTGATCCGTGGCGAGTGCCTCCACCTGGGTGTAGCCGATGGATTGCAGGGATACATCGTTTTCACTCAAGCCGGCGGCAGACAGCAGTGCCCGCAATCCGATATAGCTGGCGCCGTAGAGACCGGGGAGACCGATCACCCTGCCTCTCAAGTCCTCCGGTGAATGAATGTTTTGGTCTGTCTTTGCCACCACCCCCACCGGATACTGCTGGTACCACGCCATCACATAGGTGATGGGCAGTCCGCTGCCGCGCCCCAGCAGCACCTGTTCACCGGAGACAACCGCAAATTGCAGTTCACCGGCGCCCACCAGCGCCACATTGTCGTTTTCCATGCTGTAATCCAGCTTTACATCCAGACCCTCATCCGTGAAAAAACCTTTTTCCAGGGCAACATACAGTGGGGCAAACTGCACATTGGGAATATAACCCACCGGCAGGCGCACCGGTGTCAAACCGGGCGTCGGTGTGGGTGTGCAGGCGACCAGCAGCAGCGGAATGAGAAGAAGGGCAAAGATCAAACGTTTCATGCACAAAACTCCAGGTTTAATAATTGGTATTATCGCCCTGCCAGCGCAGCAAGCGGCGCTCCAGCAGGACAACGATTCCATATAAAGACATTGCCAAAGCAATCAATGTAAAAACAGCCACGAAAACCAGGGGAGTATCAAACTGCCCGCGCCCCACGTTTATCAGAAAACCCAAACCACGATCCGCGGAGACAAACTCACCCACGATGGCGCCAATGACTGAAAGCGTGGCTCCCACCCGCAGCCCCCCCAGGAAGACCGGCAGGGCGGCGGGGATTTCCAGGTGATGCAGGATTTGCAAACGGCTGGCACGCAGCGAACGCATCAAGTCGCGCAGGTTGTCGGGGACGGCGCGCAATCCCACCACCGTGTTGACCAGGATGGGGAAGAAGACAATCAGGGCGCAGATGAGCACCTTGGGAAACAGACCGGGTTTGCACCAGATGATGATCAGGGGGGCGATGGCTACAATCGGGATTGCCTGGGAGGCAACCAGGTAGGGAGCCATCACCTGCTCCAGCAGGCGGGAACGCGCCAGCCAGTAACCCAAAAAGGTGGCAAGCGTGCTGCCGGTCATCAAGCCGAGGATCACCTCCAGCAGCGTGGCAGCGGTGTGGCGCAGCAGGGTACCGTCCTGCAGAATTTGCAGGAAACGCCCCCAGACTTCAACCGGTGCCGGCAAAATGAACGAGGGCAAACCGCTCCAGCGGGTCACCCCCATCCAGAGGAGAACCGCGGTCAGCAGGGAAATGACCACGCCAATATTGCTCCAGCGGCGCGCCAGACCTACCCAGACCTTGCTGTCCATCACAATTCGTTTCCGTAAATCCATGCCGGTTTCACCCAAACAAAAAGCCCGAAGAATCATCTCCGGGGCTGGGGTGGCGCGTTATTTTCGCGCGACTGCCTTCTATCATCCGGACTGTACCGTCGACCCCGGAATTTCACCGGATCCTGCGCATTGCGCTCGTGGGTTATCACCACCGATCGGGATTTGGGATTCATCATCCCTCACCCTGCCCCGAAAGCTTTTCTAGTATAGTCCTGAGTATCCTTATTGTCAAATCATATTGGGGTCGAATAAATGGACCGGGGACGCCAGCTTCTGCACCCGATTGAATAACCCGGTCGAATCCATCTGACCGGCGTACCGGCGGATCATTTGCCAGCGCAATTCCCCCGCCCCAGTCGATTGACCAACTCCCCCATTCCTCGTACAATCAAGGAACGATGCAAAACCTCCAAACCGGTCTGGATGGACCCATCAGCCTTATCCTCTCTGCGGATGCCCGGCTTTCCACCCCCGATTATCTCAACGACATCACCTGGCAGCTCTCCCAGGTGGTATGCGAGCCTCCGGTTTTGGCATTGGAAACCACCTTTGGTCTGCGGGTACGTACCATGCGCATCTTCCCGCGTTTTGTCACGGAGGATGCCGTCATCACCAATCCTTCTGATTTTCACCAACCCCCCCTGGTCGAACAGGTACTGCCCAATTACTGCCGGCTGGGTTTTTATCCGCTGGAGGGGCTGGAAACCACCGCTGAATTCTGGATCACCGATTCCAGCAGCCTGGCGGGCAGAGTAAACTTCCACAACCAAGGAGACCTGGCGCAGGAATTTACCTTCGAACTGGCGGCGCTGCTCTCACCCTTGGAAAGTGGACAGGGCATGAACATCCAGACAGTTCACCGGCGCTCCATTCTCCAGGGCTCAGCCGGCGAATTGCGGCTGGTTGTCCTGATGAATCATAACCCCCAGCCCGGCGGGGGACATTGCCCCAGCCTGGCGGTTCCCCTCGTCCTTCCGCCCGGCGAAGACATCACGCTCGCCTGGGCTTTTACCGCCCACCCGGAGGTTACCGGGGCGCTCAAACGCGCTGCCGGTACGCTAAAAATCCCCTGGGAAGCTGAAATCGCACGGATCGAAATCCTCAACACCGCTTCGACGTTAACGATCCTCACTGGCAACCCCGACTGGGATGCTGTTCTCGCTCAAGGACAGACCCACGCCCTGCGCCTGCTGATGCCGGGCGGCGATCATCTGCCATTTACTTCCTTCGTCTCCTCCCGCCAGCCGGAACACGGCTACTCCCTGCGCGGTGACGGGTCGGATTACACGCACCTCTGGAATGGGCAGACCGCGCTGGATACATGGTACCTTGCCACCCTGCTTCTGCCCGGCTCACCGAAACTGGCGGAGGGTTTGCTGCGTAATTTCCTTGCCGTGCAGGATGAAAATGGTTTTATTGACGGAAAACCTGGTCCGAAAGGTCAGCGTTCCCGGACAATGGTTCAACCCCTGCTGGCTGAACTGGCAGCCAGGATTGACGCCTGCCTGGAGGATCATTCCTGGCTGGAGGAGATCGTCCCCCGGTTGATGAAATACCTGCACGCCTGGTTCGATCCTGCCCAGGATCGGGATGGCGACGGCTTCCCCGAGTGGACCAATCCAATCCAGACTGGCTTGCCGGATATTCCCCTATACGACCGCTGGAATCCCGGAGCCCAGGCGGTTCCGATTGAATCGCTGGAAGCGCCCGGGCTGGCTGCCCTGCTCTTCCGGGAATGCCGCTCTCTCGCCATGCTGGCGCGGCGCATTCATTTCCTGAATGATGCCCAATGGCTGGAAGCGCGTGCCGACACCCTGCGGGAAGCCTTGAAAACCACCTGGGATGAAAAAGCGCGCATCCACCGCTACCGGGATCTGGTAACCCATGCTTTCCCAACCGGGCAGCTGCTTCTTGAATTTAATGAACCCGGTACATACACCCTGCAGCACTCCTTCCGGCTGCCCCAAAGGATCTCACTGCGTTTATGTTCCAGCGGGCAGACCACTGTCACGGCACGCCTCAGCCTGCGCGGCACGGATGCAAACGGCAGCCCGTTGGAGGAAAAGATCAGCGCCCGTGAATTCACCTGGCTGCACGGCGAAGGTCGGGTAGCCACGCGGGGTGTGTTTTCTTCACTGCTGAATGTGGAAATTCTAAATCTGGCTCCCGGAGAATCCGGCTCGATTGCCACCGTGGATTATTCCTGTCGTGATATCAGCCAGCTTCTGCCGCTCTGGGCGGGCATCCCCTCACCGCGCCGTGCCCAGGCAATGATCGACCGCACCATCCTGGCGGATTTCTGGCAGGATTACGGGATTGCCACCTGCCCGCCGGATGATTGCCCGCCCAAGCCGGAGAGCCTTGCGGGGGTTTCCATGCTCTGGAACCAGTTCATCGGTGAAGGTTTGCTGGCGTACAGTCGCCGCAGGGAAGCTGCTGAGTTGGTGTCAAAGCTGCTGGATGCCGCAGCAGGGTCACTGCGCCAGAGCCATGCCTTCCGCAGTCACATCCATGCCCAATCCGGGCAGCCATATGGCGAATACAATCCCATATCCGGTTTGCCCCCGGTCAGTCTCTTCCTGGAAACAGCTGGTTTGCACCAGATTTGCCCGAATCATGTAATTTTGAACGATTTTAATGTTTTTCCCCGCCCAATTACGGTACAATATCGGGGAACACAAGTGATTTTGCAGGAGAACAAGTCGATTGTTCAATTCAGCAACGGACAGACAGTAATCATCAACCAACCCGGCTTTCATCGGGTATCATTATCGAAACAGGTCTGACAAAAGGCGACTCCGCCGAAAAAGGAGGTTAATCCATGTGTGAATCCCAATCCTCAAAAGATGTTACTTTGTTAATGCTGGCGGTTGTCCAATCACAGGATGTGGAACATGCCGTCAACGCTTTAAATAAACGCTGCTTTTCAGTCACACGCCTGCCCAGCGTCGGTGGTTTTTTGGGCTTGCGGAATGCCACCCTGATGATTGCCGTCCCCACCGGCATGGAACAGGAGGCGCTGGATAC
>CALMHE010000371.1 GCA_937863865.1 uncultured Anaerolineaceae bacterium
CTAAAAGCCGGTGAAAGTCAGAACACTCGTTTACTTACTCCGAAGGGAGCTGTTGACGGTGTCCTTTCCCGGATCAATGAGAATGATTATCGTTTCAACCTGCCTGCTGAACATGCCGGCTTGGCTGGAACCTGGCTGCGCGACCTGTCAGATGGTTATGTGGCATTTGACGAAGATGTCACCCGCCGACTGACTGGTACCCTGCACGTGATTGAATCCAAACAACCCATCACAAAAGCTTCCGGAGATCCGGTTTCAATAGAGAAACCATTCCATATCGGCATGGAAAAAGGAAAAGGTGAAGCCAAACCAGTCTTCACGTGGGAGGAAAAGGAAGTTCCTCTTCGCCGCACCCAGCTTTATGATTGCCATAAACAACTTGGCGCAAAACTCATCCCCTTTGCCGGTTGGGAAATGCCGGTCTGGTATACATCGGTGACCGAGGAACATCTTGCCACCCGCCAGGCTGCCGGTCTGTTCGATGTGGCGCACATGGGTGTCTACCAGGTGGAAGGACCCTATGCCGCTGTCTTCCTGGATAGCGTCTGCAGCAATGACGTCAGCAGTTTGGATGTCGGAGAATCCTTGTATACACATTTCCTTGACCTGGAAGCCAATGTGATTGATGATACCCTCATCTATCGCCGCCGTGCGGATGCCTACCTGGTGGTTGTCAATGCCTCCAACGATGATAAGGATTGGGCTTGGTTGAATGCAATCCGTGAAGGCAAAGTCAGGGTTGATAATGATCGCCCCTGGGTTCATGCCTTTGGACGCAATGTCATCCTGCGTGATCTTCGCAATCCCAAGGAAGGCGCTGATATGCTGGTGGATATCGCCATCCAGGGTCCCAAATCACGTGAAATCCTCCTTTCACTTGGGGTGGATGGACCCAACCGCCGCCGTATTATGAGACTGAAGCGCACCGAGCTATGTGAAGCCGTTGTTGGTGGTTTTGAACTCGTCGTTTCACGTACAGGCTACACCGGTGAACGGATGGCTTTTGAACTCTTTGTTCACCCGGATAAAGCAGCGGATCTTTGGAACGCTTTGATGAAAGCCGGCGAGCCAGTCGGACTCAAACCCTGTGGTCTTGGGGCACGGGATTCATTACGGACGGAAGCCGGTCTGCCGCTTTATGGGCACGAAATGGGTGGTGAATTGAACCTGGGCGTTGCGGAAGCGGGGTTTGGCACCTATGTAAAAACATACAAACCCTGGTTTATTGGTCGCACTGCCTTCCTGGCAAAAGAAGCCAAACGGCAGGGAGTTGTGATACGTTTTCGCTTCACCGAAAAGGGTGTGCGCATGGCACATCTCCATGATCCAGTACTGGATCGCAAGGGTCGTGTAATTGGGATGGTCACTTCCTGCGCAATTGATTCGGAAGGTTTCCTGACCGGACAGGCATACCTGGATCTCAAATCGATTGAAGAAGGTACTCCGATTTTCATTTTCCAGGGTGCTCCCAAGTCAACCGGCAAACCTCCAGTGGAACTTGCCACTGGTGATCGCGTCACACTACCAACACCAGCAGTAGTCATTAGCCGCTTTCCCAAATAAAATGTGAAAAAGGGACTGCAGGAATAACCTGCAGTCCCTTATAATCCATAAAACCAAGGAGTAAGAAATGCAAACACAATGGGATCATCGATACGCTCAGCGTACACAACGCATGAAAGCATCTGCGATCCGCGAACTACTCAAATTAACCGAAAATCCGGAAGTAATATCGTTCGCCGGTGGACTTCCTGCCCCCGATGTATTCCCCATTAATGAGTTCCGTGAGGCGAGTAATAAAGTTTTATCCGAACAGGGTGCTCTAGCATTACAATATGGCTCGACGGAGGGATACAAACCCCTTCGTGAAATGATTGCCCGGCACACAAAATCCGTGGGCGTGGATGTGACCCCGGATAATATCATGATCACGTCCGGATCCCAACAGGCTTTGGATCTTCTTGGGAAAATCTTCATCAATCGCGGGGACAGAGTACTTGTCGAAGCACCCACTTATCTGGGAGCATTGCAAGCCTGGAATGCCTATGGTGCAGAATATGTGACCGTTGAATCGGATGAGAATGGGATGCGGACCGATGCCCTCGAGGAAGCTCTCCGCACCGGACCTAAATTCATTTATGTATTACCAAATTTCCAGAATCCAACCGGGGTCACAATGTCAGTGGACCGCCGTCAAAAGTTGGTTGAACTGGCAGACCGGTATGGTGTACCCATCATCGAAGACGATCCCTATGGTCAACTTCGCTTTGAGGGTGAAAAACTCCCATCGGTCGTTCAAATAGATAATGAACTCCGGACACAAAATGGCACATATTCAGGAAATGTGATTTATCTCAGCACGTTCTCAAAAATCCTTGCCCCCGGCATTCGGTTGGCATGGGTGATTGCACCTCCGGAAGTCATTCGCAAACTGGTTCTGGCAAAACAGGGCTCTGACCTGAACACATCAACATTCAATCAACTGGTGGCATACGAAGTTGGACGTGGAGGATTCCTTGATCGTCATGTCCAATTTATCATTAAAGTCTATCGCGAACGGCGTGATGCGATGTTGGATGCCATGGAGGAATTCATGCCGGCTGGTGTTCACTGGACCCACCCGCATGGAGGTCTTTTCCTGTGGCTCACCATGCCTGAAGGGTTGGTTTCCACTGAGGTTCTCCAGGTTGCGGTTGAACAGGAAAAAGTCGCCTGCGTGCCTGGAAACGCTTTCTACCCGAATGTGGGCGGTGACAATACCATGCGGTTGAACTTCTCTTACTGCAAACCCGAAACAATCAGAGAAGGAATCTCCAGACTGGCGCGCGTAATCAAGCGATTTCTCTAAAAGAATTACCAATAATTAATAATAAAACCTCCTGTTCTCAAATCAGGAGGTTTTTTATTCATGTGACGAGTTTAAAAGCATCATGGTAATAAATGGTACCCTTCTTATCACAAAGATAACCCGCCTGTAACTCCAAAACCATGAACACTTCCTCGGATACATGAAATTCACAATCAATTCCAAACCTGGCGGATGGTAAAAATCCAAACTTTGAATAAAATTCCGGATGCCCCAAGACAATGACAGCTCCAAATCCAAGTTTAGCGCATTCATCCAAGCCTGCCCGAACCAGGCTTGAACCAATTCCCAGCCTTTGACATTCCGGTAAAACCGCCATGGGTCCCAATCCCATAATCCTTAACCCCGGCTGGGTTGACAAAGTAACAGGCGTAAACAATATATGACCAATAATCTCATCGTTTCTCATCGCTACCAAAGATATAAAGGGAGTTACATGTCCACGTAAATAATCAACAAGGTTCGCCTCTCCAGATGTTCTGAATGCAGAGGTATTGACCCGGTGTATGCAAATATAATCCTTTGGCTCTTCACATCGTATACGCATGAGGTAATCCTTAATCAATGGATTGTCATCAATATTTGGATAATGGAGGGATATGATTACCGGTTTTGACTAGATGCCACAGCAGCCATATAAGGACGCCAGACCATAACTGGTGACTTGTAATATATAAGTTTGGGTGGGTGTACAGGCGGGATGGTGGTATTCAAACCGATACAGTGTATACAAGATCCGGTTTTCAACAATGATATTATCTTTTACTTCATTCCAATTTATGACAAAATCCTGCCATCGTATCAATTGATCAGATCCGCCTTGCTTCAACCGCGGTAAATTCATCCCGCTCATCAACTCCAACTCGTGATCCTTGAGATATTGAACCACATCTTCTCGGGAGGTAAACCTGTGATGTAATGAAGCCCATTTTTCAGGTCCACAATTCAAGGTTGCCGGTTTCGGAATCAATCCAAAAGGAAGCAGATAAAAACCAAGAA
Organism: uncultured Anaerolineaceae bacterium; assembly: GCA_937863865.1. Taxonomy (GTDB): domain Bacteria; phylum Chloroflexota; class Anaerolineae; order Anaerolineales; family Anaerolineaceae; genus CALMHE01. The sequence goes on from CALMHE010000371.1 coordinate 3,866, forward strand.
TAGCCAAAATCAGTCCCGTAAAAATAAGGATCAACCAAGGTTGAATTTTTTTATGAGAAACCATCATTCTTAGCACCACCCACAAGTCATCTGTCGATGCACCAAGCAGTGCATCAGTGGACCGGCATGGGATGATCCAGGAAAAACTGCCACATTAAGTTTGTGGCATTAATGGCTTGTGATGTTTGCCCTACAATCCACTCCGGCAGTGGCTCTCCGCCAGGCCAGGAGTGTCCACCTCCATGAATCGTGTAGAAAATGACATCTGCGTTTTCCTCACAATCCGAATAACTGATCCCCTCAATTTCCGGTGATGCCATCAATATGTTTTTTTGAGTCAGACAACCATTATGATTTGCTTTGATATTTATCCAGTCAGGAATGGCTGGAAAGGGAACATCAAATGAATGTGAAGATCCTCCAAGATAGGGCACCACCTGATCTGCGGTGCCATGAAATGCAATCATGGGAACTGGACGGGATGGCATGCATTCCTCCCAGGTAAGTACATATGCCCCGGAGACTGAGCCTATAGCAGCAATTCGATTCGCCAATTCACAGGATAGCAGGAATGACATTCCACCCCCATTTGATAATCCATTGGCATAGATCCGCCTCGGATCAATATGATATTCATCTTCCAGATGATCGATTAAATCATTAATGAACTGAACATCCTGCAGGTAATCTTTTTGTTCAAGACCTAAACCAGAAGCAATCCACCGTTTGGGGAATTTAGTCCCGGAGGGATAGACAACAATAAATCCATATTCATCCGCCAGTTGGTTCCAATGACTGAGCTGCATCTGGTGGGCAGGCCATTCAGCGAACCCATGGATGCTGATAACCAATGGCGTGGCTTTAGCAGGATCATAAGTTTCCGGCACATAAAGGAGATATCTGCGTTGGATGCCTGATGATTCAATCTTTCCATTGGTTTTGTCCATATAAATATACAAACCTGCAAACACCAGACTGACGAGAAGAATGATGCCAATTAAAATCAGAAGAAATCGTACAATGATTTTCAGCATTGAGAACCAATCCTCTTATGGAATTGATCAATAAACCAGCAACTATTGTGATTTCACATTATATACCGAATAGCCTTAACCGCTTTGAATGTTGACGCTGGAAAACAATGTCATCGTCCGTTGTAATTCTCTTATAATTGCACAATCCACTGGGTGCGATATAATCAAGAAGCGCAAGAAAATTTCTGATTCGACAGGTACAAAATTAATGGAAACAATTGTAAATACTATTCTCCGCATCCTCGAATTTGTCATCGCACTCGGATTTTTAATTTTTCTCCATGAACTTGGTCATTTTTTAGTCTCCAA
>CALMHE010000372.1 GCA_937863865.1 uncultured Anaerolineaceae bacterium
AAATTGACCCGCTGATCCCCCATCAGGTGCAACACAAGCTTGACACGTAAAACGATCTCTTGAAAAAATCCGCTGCCTGGATCTGAAAATTGTGAAAATGGGGAATATGGCTTATGGATCATGGGTCACCTCTCCACCGGATTCCTTTTGAACATGCGTCTTCTCCGCCAGTTTATCAACGGCGCAGCCAGACGCCGCAGCCAGTACTTGAAAACAATCACACCCAGCCGGGAACCGCCGTCCCGGTAATGCACTCGCAACATCTCGGGCCAGCAGCGGTCATCCGCTACAATTGTCTTGGCATCCGAATGCAATCGGAAATTCGCCCATACCGGTCCAGGCAGATACACCAGAGGTGCCAGTTTCGCCAGCCGCACCCAAAGGTCATAATCCATTGCAAAATAAAATGTTGAATCCAGCGGACCCACCTGCCGCCAAAGGGAATTGCGGAAAAATGTCGCCTGCTGGGGGACATGCACATAGCCCTGCCTCAATTTGCGGTAATCCGTCTGTGCGGCTGGGAATTTACCAATCCGGCGGTCGTTCTCATCAATAAAATTACAATCCGCATACACCGCCGCAGCTTCCGGATGCTGCTGAAAAGCCTTCACTGCAGCCGTCACTGCACCGGGTTCGTAGGTGTCATCCGAGTTAATCCACGCCAGGATGTCACCCTGCGCTCTGGAAAATCCCTTGTTGATGGCATCGGTCTGCCCGCGATCCTTCTCAGAAATCCATCCAGCAAGTCTGTCAGCGTACTTTTTGATGATCTCCACCGAGCCATCCGTGGAACCTCCATCCATGATCAGGTACTCCAGGTTTGGATAATCCTGATTTAACACGGATTGAATGGTCCGCTCCAAAAATACCTCATGGTTGAAGGATGGGGTGACAATGGTGACAAGTGGCTGCATCATGGCTTCCTATCAGGGGTTAAGGGGATGTTGAAGATCATAAATCCAGAAATCAGCTTCCTGGCGGATCAGGGGATAATTTTGGGCAAGTATTTCCTTCAGGGCTGGCTGTTTGTCCAGTTCTCCAAAATTGGTAATCAGGAAGTAGTCATTTCCCGCGGTTTTATTTGTAAATTCCGACTTGAAATCAATGGTTTGACCTGCCAGTTCCCGCATGGAAACATCCGCCGCGTATTGCCAAACCGTAATTGACCGCCAGCCCCAGTATTCCAGAGATGCGCCATAATTGGAGGTCAATCCCACAACTCCATCTTCCGGGGCAAATTGGGAACCGATACGCTTCCAGGCTGTGGCTTCCGATCGGTAATCAGCTTTTTTTAACGTGGTGCGGGCATCATATGCCGGGAAAACAATACCTGCCAATAGGACCAATGCTGCAGCCGCCTGCAGCCAGCGGGAACTGCTGCGCATGCGGGCAAGCAAAGCTTCACCGGCTGAGCCAATCCCCAGCGCCGCTGCCGGCACAAGCGGCAGGGTGTAATAATCATGTGTGGAGATGTGATATGCGAAGACCATCCCATAAATCACATATCCAATCCACCAGCCCAACAACCCGGCCCGCAAGGCGCGACCGCCGTCCAGGGGGAAACCCGGGAGCAGATTAAACAGGCCCAGCTGAGTGTTGACCATCCCGAGCAGCGTCCCCAACGCCACCAACCCGTACACGGAGGATCCTGTCGGAAGGAACTCCAAGAGCGCGACCATGCCGATGCACAGACCGGCGAGAAGAAAGCTCACGATCGGACCGGCAATCGCAATCAAGAACTCAGCCCGGGGATGCGGCGGTTCCTTTCGCATCTGCGCCACACCCCCGAAGATAAACAGCGTGATCTGACTGATCGGAATCCGATACCGCAGGGCCACCAGGGAGTGGCCGAGCTCATGCGCCATCACTTCTACAGACCAGGAATAGGTCGGAACATTTGAAAAGGAAGGATATATACCTGCATAACACAGGCTTAACTGCTGATTACTCTTACAAAGACCATCGAGTTGGGATAGGCCGCCCTCAAACCTATACGAAAGTAGAATGCCCAGGTCTCCATTGAAGGTGGGCCGCACTTCCTTAAATTTTTCAAGGGTTTGAATCATATCTCCTTGAGTATAAACACTAGGTGCGATCCACACCAGTATATCTGAAATCACCATATCAATACTCTCCGCCACGTATAAGGCTGCCACCTGGTTGTAGAGCGCGGTTACATAATTGACGGTAGGTGTGAGCCCTCCTTTATCTTCAGTGATATCATAGTCAATCTCCATATAGACCTGTATGCAATCACCAGCTAAACGATTGGAAGGTTTATAATGAATCTCTTCCTGCCGATAAGGTCTACCTTCATCTGATGTTCCACATGAAAAAGGAAAATACTTTTGAAGATGAATATCATGATAGAGAATGTATTCATTTGTTTCATCCACTTTCCCCAATGTGAGATTTGAAGTTTTAGAAGATGATATCATTCCGACAATTTCGTCTTCGAAAATACTCAGTGTCACCATGCTTTGTGGATCTCCCTTAATATGTCCTCTATAATGCAAGGCATGTTGAACCGGCACTTCACGCATATCAGGAGCCGTATGCACGACTGCATACTGCATAAACTGATCGGCCCGTTCTAATTCCACTACAATATTAG
>CALMHE010000373.1 GCA_937863865.1 uncultured Anaerolineaceae bacterium
ATCCATGGTAATCCCTTCCGAGGCACGGGTTGTTAATTATTTTACACTTTTTTCATGCAGGCAAGCTTGACACCCTCTACAATCCAGCTATACTTTAAGTACATCCTATTAAAGCCTGTCGATGGAGGAAGGATTTAATGGTGTGGTCCGGCTCACAAGAAGGAAATGAGCAGGTGGGGGAGGAGATAAATGGAGCAGCCCACTTCACATGCTCATAAGCCAACCTGGCTGATGCGCCAGTTCAACCTGCCGTTGGGATGGCGCTTGTTCGCCATTATCCTGGTGATAACCATCTATGCTGTCTGTTTTGAAGAACTGTATCGCCTGTTTGGAGATGCAGCCATTTTCTTCTCCCTGACGGCAGCAATCTTTTCAGGTCTATTTTTGGGGACAGTGGGGGGGCTGCTGGGGGGGTTATTTATTGGGGCTGTAAATTATTTACTCCTGAATCGAAATCATCCAATCCTTGTCCAGCAATTCCTTTCCGGTGTGGGATTGATTGTTTCGATCATGCTGCCTGTGATGGGTTGGCTGGTGGGTGGTTTGCGTTCGCTGCAAAAAAAGGTGGACAAGGAACAGGCAGTCCGAATCCGGATGGCGAAAAGGATGGAAGAGCGCATCCGGATGGAAAATCTGGTCGCGGAAATTTCACGGGGGCTTATCAACGTTCCCCTGGATGAGGTGGAGGTTCAAATTCGCTGCATCCTTCAGCAGATCGGTTCGTTTACCGGTGTGGATAGGACCTACCTGCACCTATTCTCTCCGGACGGCAGAACGGTGGCTGAACAATATGAGTGGTGGCTCTCCGGTGAAGTTGAGGTCGTTGGTCAGCCAATGGATAATTTGCATTATTACCAATGGTCCATGGCAAAATTACGCCGGTTGGAGATTGTTCAGGTTCCCGAGGTGGAAAAACTACCCGGGGAGGCAGCTCCCGAACGAAGCCTTTGGATGGAAATGGGTGAACGATCTGTTCTGGCAATTCCGGTGGCGGTGCACTCCCGGCTGGCTGGTTACCTGGGTCTGAGTACCCGAACCTCCACCAAAGCATGGAATGATGAAGATATCCGGTTATTAAGAACAGTGGTTAATTTGGTGGCGCAGCTTTTGGAACACCGCGATGACCTGCTGGCATCCAGGGATCTACAACAACGCCTGAGGGATATTTTTACCCAGGCGGGGATTGGCATGGTGATCACGGAACCTTCCGGAAAAATCCTGGAGACCAATAAATTTCTTGACAGGATGCTGGGATACAAGCCTGGCGAGCTGGTTGGGAATTCCATACAGGCAATCACCCATCCTGGTGATTATCCACGCGAGCGCGAATTGATTCGCAATTTACCGGCAACATCGGATGAGCCGTTGATTTTCGAAAAACGAATTTTAAGAAAAAATGGTCAATTGGTCTGGGTGCGAACGACCCTTTCCTTTGTGCGGGATGTACAACATCGTCAGACCATGATCATCGGTTCCATGGAGGATATTTCCTCGCGTAAACAATCAGAAGCCAACCTGCACCAACGACAGGCAATTCTGGAAGCGGTTGCCGCAGCTGCCGAGAGATTTTTGGCAGTGGGGGATTGGGATAAAAGCATCCTGGCAGCGATTGAAGCCCTGGGTTGGGCAACCAATGTCAGCAGGGTGGTCATCCTCGAGACCATACCCGATTCAGGCGGCAGGGTAAGAGCTGCCAACAGCTATTCCTGGATGGCTCCAGGTATGGCACACAGCAAGGGAATGGCTTTGAATCCGGATGCAATCTTTGCTGAACCAGGATTTACGGATTGGGAACAACGGCTGCGAAATAATCAGACTATCCGGTTGGAAAAGAAGGATTTTCCAGGCACACCGATCTTCCAGTATGTACATTCGCTCATGCTGGTTCCCATCTTTGTGGATGACAGGTGGTGGGGAATAATCCTGTTGGAAGACCAGATGGCGGACCGGCGGTGGACAGACGGCGAGGAGGAAGCGCTGCGGGTTGCTGCCGGTGTGCTGGGCATGGCTGTCCAACACCGACAGGTGCAGGATCAAATCAACCGCCTTTATGGGGCGGAACGCCAGGCTCGTCAGCTGGCTGAGGCTCTGACTGTTTCAGCTGCAACTTTGAATGCCTCCCTGCAAACCGGTGCAGTTCTGGATCATATCCTTTCACATCTTGACAAGTTCCTGCCGCATGATGCTGCGAACGTGATGTTGGTGGAAGATGGGCGTGCCAAGGTACAGCGTGCATATGGATATTCACAGGAAGAGATGAAGCTGCCTGGAATGCAGCAAAAATTAGCTGTTCATCAATCGCCCTGGTTGGATCGGGCTGCCAACAGCCGGCGTCCGGTCATTGTGACCGACCTCAAAGCAGAATCAAATGGGGGTGAGGTTGAGGGGCTGGAATGGATCCGGTCGTTCTGTGTCATTCCGATTATTCATGCTGATCGTACGCTGGGGTTTATCAACCTTCAAAGTACAAACCCGGAGGCTTTTCAACCCAGTCAACTCGAGATGATGGAAGCGTTTGCAGACCAGGCGGCTTTGGCACTGCAAAATGCCTGGCTGTTTGAACAATCCCGGGAAAATGCCAGACAGATTGCCATGTTGAATGAAATTACCCGCGCAGCCATCGGAGCTCCATCGTTGATTGAAATGCTGGAAATTGTTGTCAACCGGGTGTGCGAGGTCTTCCACACGGATAATGCCTACCTGACATTTTGGGACGAAAAAAATCAACGCCCCATCCCCATGGCTTCTTCCCACGATCCCGACAGGGAGTATCAGCAGAGCACCATTTATCCTGAGGAAGTGACTCTGACCGCATCGGTGATGGAATGCGGGCATTTACTGGCTGTTGAGGATGCAACCAATTCACCGTATATCAGTCAGCGGATAGCAATTCACTTTAATGAAAAGGCTTTATTGGGACTGCCATTGATTGTGGGCGGGAAAAAACTGGGAGCATTAATCCTGGCATATCAGGACACCCACCGGTTCGATCGTGAGGAACTGGCGATGACTGAACAGGCTGCCAACCAGATAGCCCTGGCGGTTGCCAAGGAACAACTATTGGAGTCGGAAAAAGTTCGTACGAACCAGTTGCTGCGGGCAAATCATTTCATCTCGGCACTAAATCACATTGCTTCCCAGGTGGAATCAGCAGGTATATTGAATCAGGTTTTGGATATGCTGGGGGGCGAATTGTTGGCGATGGGTTTGCGCTGCATTGTAGCCCTCCGGAACAATGAACCGCAGTTGGTGGTTGAATATTATTCATATCAAGCAGATTTACCCGACCTGATCTCACGCTTTAATCCAGCGCTTATGGACAATCTGCGGCTGATCATGGATCGTGAACCCCTGGTGCGCAAGGTGTTGGAAGATTGCAAACCATTGTTCATCCGGAACATGCTGGACCTGGCTGAGGATGGACTTGCCATGTGTCCATCCGAACTTGCTGCGGAAATTTTTTACCAGGCTGGCATGTCAGTAGCAACCCGCCTGTTCCTGATGCCGTTAATGGTCAAGGATGAGGCAGTGGGAGTAATGGCGATCTGGGGTGAGGATGTGATGGAGGACGACCTGTCGGTTCTGTCCACGTTTGCCAGCCAGGCGGCGGCAGCCATTCATAATGCACGTCTTTACGAGGAAATTCAACGGCTGGCAAGTACGGATGACCTGACAGGATTGTTGAACCATCGCGGCTTGTTCGAACGCGGCAGGGAGGAGGTGGAACGCGCCTTGCGGTTTGGACGTCCACTTTCTGCCATTATGATGGATATTGATCACTTTAAAAAATTCAATGATCAGTACTCCCACATTGTTGGGAATGAAATTTTGGTCATGTTGGGGCAGCGCTGCCGGCAGAGCCTGCGCGAACTTGACCTGGTGGCACGTTATGGGGGTGATGAAATTTGCGTGTTGTTAATCGAGGGTGATGCCATTACTGCAGTGCGGGTGGCGGAACGGATCCGCCATGCAGTGAGGGATAAACCCTTCCTGTGCAGTGCCGGGGAGACCCAGGTGACACTCAGCCTGGGTGTGGCAACCCTTGATCCCACCGAGGATTCGCTGGAACGATTAATCGAACGGGCAGACAGGGCATTGTATCAAGCCAAGCGGCGTGGTCGGGACCGGGTTGTGGTCCGCTGAGTTCCAACCAGGTCCGTCTATCGGGAGTTGATCTGGTTGATCCGGTTCAGGCTCGGTCGGCTGAAAAATTGCAGGTTTTCTTCCAAAATGGACGGCACCACCGAACCCGGCTGTGGACGGCTGATCAGGAAGCCCTGGATTTGTTCGCACCCCAAAGGAATCAGAAAATCAAGTTGCTCCTGCTTTTCCACACCTTCTGCTGTGACTGTCAGGTTCAGGGCGTGCGCCAGGGCAACAATTGCCTGGGTGATGGCGGTATCGTGTGAATTTTGGGGAATATTTCCAATAAATGACTGGGCAATTTTAATATGGCGGAATGGGAATCGTTTCAAATTGCTGAGGGAGGAGTAACTGGTACCGAAATCATCCATGGCAATCTCGACACCTGTCCGGCTGATCGAATCCAGCACATGATGGGTCTGATCCAGATCCTGCATTGCGGTGCTTTCGGTTACTTCAAGCTGTAAAAAATGGGCTTTCAGCCCGGTTTTCTCGAGGACGGATCTCACCATGGCAGGAAAATCAGGGTTCTCAATTTGTTTGGCTGAGATATTCACCGCAATTTTTAGGTCCGAATAACCGCCTAAATGCCATTCCTTCAATTGCCGGCAGGCTTCCCCCAGAACCCATTCGCCAATCGGTACAATCAATCCGGTTTCTTCAGCCAGGTTGATGAAATTACCGGGCAACAACAGACCTTGAGTGGGGTGCTGCCAGCGGCAGAGAGCTTCGAAGGCAATGATTTTACCGCTGGTAAGCGAAAGGATGGGCTGATAGAACACCCTTAATTCCTGCCGTTCGAGCGCCCGCCGTAAATCCATCTCAATTTGAAGCAGGTTCATGGAAAATGCGTGCATCTCAGAGTCAAATATTTCATAGCGCGCCCTGCCGTTGGATTTGGCGCGGTAAAGCGCCGTGTCCACATCGCGCAAAACTACTTCCGGAGATTCAACCCTGTCATCCACCAGGGTAATACCGATGCTGGCGGATGTGAACACTTCGCGTTGATCAATCTCATAAGGTTCCATGAGCACACTCTGCAGATGGCGGGCGAACTGGATGGCTTCATTTATGTTTCGCAGGTTTTCCATGAGAATGACGAATTCATCGCCGCCAAACCGTGTCAGGGTGTCACCAGGACGCAAGCTTTCCTGCAGGCGTTTGCTAACCGCAATCAACATTTGGTCGCCATAATAATGACCCAAACTCTCGTTCACCAATTTAAAACGATCCAAATCCAAAAAGAGCACTGCAGCCAGATATTCGCCATTTGATTTCCGCCATTCAATGCAACGACGAATTTGTTCCAGGATGTAGGGGCGGTTTGGCAGACCGGTAAGCGGATCATGGAGGGCATCGTGCCGCAGGCGTTCTTCAATCGTTCTGCGCACATTGATATCGGTGATGGAACCGCTCATACGCATAACCACACCGTTTTCATCCCTCACCGCCAAACCACGTGCCAGGATCCAACAATGGGATCCATCACTGTGCAAGGAACGGTATTCGCATTCAAAATGCTGGGTCATGCCCTTGAAATGAGCGGCAAGCTCCGTGGTCACCTGGCGGATATCATCGCGGTGGATGCGGTCAAACCATTCATCCGGGCTGCCACTGATTGTCTGGCCGGATAAACCCAGGATTTCCTTCCATCGGGGTGAGTAATAGACCTGATTGGTGCGCATATCCCAGTCCCAGAGCCCATCATTGGCACCCCGGACAGCCAGCGCATAGCGTTCTTCGCTGTCCCTTAAGGCATCCTCGAAATGGCGGCGGTGGATGGACATAGCAATCTGGGAGGAGACAAATTCAAGAATTTTTTTCGCCTTCTCGCCAAATCGAATGGCATCAGTGTAACTTTGGACACCCAGTACTCCAATTGTCTCCTGGTTGATTCGCAGGGGAACACCCAGCCAGTCAATCGATGGTGATCCGATGGAATCCACCCTGCCTTCCGCTGCCAATTCGTCGAATTTTTCCGGCGGAACCAGGAGGGATTTACCGATTTTCATGACATAACCAG
>CALMHE010000374.1 GCA_937863865.1 uncultured Anaerolineaceae bacterium
CCTCACAGGTGATGATGGTGCAGGAGGTAACCGGTTGGGCTTCCGGCAACGGACGCCAGGCTTCCCACAGACCTGCAAAGGCAAAGGGTTGTTTGCTTTTCAGGTGAATGTGATAAGGCTGCGATCTGCCCTTACCGCTGGAGGGTCGCTGCCACTCATAAAAACCATCCGCCAGGATCAGGCAGCGCCGGCGGGCGAATGCATTTCGAAAGGAAGGCTTTTCTGCCAGGGTTTCCGCCCGGGCATTGATCAACCGGCTGCCGATGGTTTCGTCTTTCGCCCAGGATGGAATCAATCCCCAGCGCATCCACTGCACACCGCGCCGGTCTGGATCAATGACCACCGCCACAGGTTGTGAAGGAGCCACATTATAACGCGGCTGCCACTCCAGCGGCATGTCGCCCAAAACCAATGCCTGCCGCACTTCATCCACATCCAAAGTCAATGTAAAACGACCGCACATATTTCACCTCCATTCGCACACTGGACCAACGTGGTGTGGTTGATCACATTTTGGCGGTCATCCCTCACAATCGGTCAGCGAAACATTTCAACTATATTATAATTACGCCATCACGAAGTCAAGAGGGTAAGATGGCAAATCCACTGGTTGAATGTATTCCTAATTTTTCAGAAGCCCGCCGTTCAGACGTCATGGAGGCGATCATCAATGCAATCCAGTCTGTACCGGGGATTCACATCCTCGACCGGCATTCCGACATGGATCATAATCGTACTGTATTGACCTTTGTCGGTTCCCCTGCTAATGTGGAGGAAGCCGCCTACCAGGCAATCGCCAGGGCGTCCCAATTAATCAATCTGGATCAGCATACAGGCGCCCACCCCCGCATCGGCGCCACTGATGTGGTACCGTTTGTCCCGATTAGTGACATCACCATGCAGGACTGCGTGGAGATGGCGCGCCGGCTGGGCAAGCGGGTGGGTGAAACGCTGGGTATACCAATATACTTATATGAAGAAGCCGCCACCCGACCGGAACGTCAGGGATTGGAAAATATCCGCCGCGGGCAGTACGAAACTCTGAAGCAGGAGATGGGCGTCAACCCCGACCGCGACCCGGATTTTGGACCCAAAGCCGTGGGAACTGCCGGGGCAACCGTGATTGGTGCCCGCCAGCCATTAATTGCCTTCAATGTGTATCTCACCACCGATGATACTGCCATTGCCCAGAAAATTGCCCGTGCTGTGCGCCACTCTTCCGGCGGGCTGCGGTACGTGAAGGGTATGGGTGTCCTGGTGGAAGGGCGCGCCCAGGTTTCCATGAACCTGACCAACTTCCGCGCCTCACCCATTGCACGGGTGGTGGAGATCATCCGCCGCGAAGCCGGGCGTTATGGTGTCGGCATACACCACTCCGAACTGGTCGGATTGATTCCCCAGCAGGCACTGGTGGATGCCGCCCAATGGTATCTGCAGCTGGATGGATTTGAACCGGATCAAATCCTGGAACAACGTCTCTTTGAGGTTTCCCGCGAGGCACAACTTACGGCAATCCCCTCAAAAACCGCCTTTCTGGATGAGCTGGCAGCTGCCACACCCACCCCGGGGGGTGGATCGGCTGCAGCGTTCAGTGCTGCTGCCGCGGCAGCCCTGGTGGCTATGGTCGCCCGCCTGACTGTCGGTAAAAAGAAATATGAATCCGTCAAGGAACGCATGTGGCAGATGATTGACCAGGCGGAAGCCCTGCGCACCTCCCTGACTGAAGGAATCGAACGCGATGCCGCCTCCTTTGATGCCATCCTGGCTGCCTTCCGCCTGCCGAAGGATACTCCCGAACAGGAAACCATCCGCAATACCGCAGTGGAACAGGCAACCATTCACGCCGCCGAGGTTCCACTGGAGGCTGCCCGGCAGGCAGTCTCGGTGATGGAATTGGCTTTTGAAGCTGCTGCCATTGGCAATGTAAATTGCATTTCCGATGCGGGTAGCGCCATGGCATTATCGCTGGCTGCCCTGACAGCTGCCGGATATAATGTACAGATTAACATCAGCGGACTCGTCAATCCATCACTGGGTCAGCCTTTGTTGGACGAACTGGCTGAAATTAATTCCCGGGCTGCCGAGTTGCAGGCACAACTTAAAACAATCATGAAGGAACGCGCCAACCTGGAACTACCTTGAGTTTGATTTTATTCACCTCAAGGTTCTTAATGATTAATCATAAACCTCCGCTTCATCTGAAGCGGAGGTTTTTATTTTAATATGGAAGGAAAAAGCCTAAAGCGTGACCCTATTTCACCTCCCAAATGGTAAAATCAGGCATATTAATCATCGAAAGGGAGATATGGAACATGGGTCTCAAACCTGATCACTGGATCCGCAAAATGGCGCTGGAACATGGCATGATTGAACCATTTATTGATGGACAGGTCCGCGAAGGAGTCATATCCTATGGTTTATCGTCCTACGGTTACGACATCCGGGTGGCGGATGAATTTAAAATTTTCACCAACGTATTTTCTGCGGTTGTGGATCCCAAACAATTTGACCCGCGTTCGATGATTGATTTCAAGGGCAATGTCTGCGTAATTCCACCCAATTCCTTTGCCCTGGCGAAAACCGTTGAATATTTTCGCATCCCGCGTTCGACAATGACCATCTGTGTGGGGAAAAGCACCTATGCCCGCTGCGGGATTATCGTCAATGTCACACCCTTTGAGCCGGAATGGGAAGGCTATGTCACCCTGGAAATTTCCAACACGACTCCTCTGCCTGCCCGGATTTATGCCCACGAAGGGATTGCCCAGGTGATCTTCTTTGAGGGGGATGAAGTCTGTGATATATCCTACGCTGACAAGAAGGGCAAGTACCAAAAGCAAAGCGATATCGTTCTGCCGAAAATTTAATGGTTTACAACACAACCCAGCCCGGCTGCAGCCCCGCTGGAAAAAGCAAATTGCAGGTTGTAACCGCCGCAGGGTCCAATTACATCCAGGGTTTCCCCCGCCAGGTACAATCCGGGAACCATGTTCGATTCCATTGTCTCCGGGTTCACCTCCGCCAACGGTACCCCCCCGGTGGATACCTGGGCAAACTCAAACCCCCGCACCCCCTGCACACTGGCGGACAGGTGCATCAGCCGGTGAAGCACATCCTCCAGGACAGGCTCTGAGACGGACTGCATGGGCAGGTCCACAGGGAGATTGGCAGCTGCCAGGACCCAGGCAGGCACCTTGGGAGGCAGCACCGCCCCCAACAGCACCCGCAGCGGAATGGGTTCCCTGCGCTTTTGGGCAAGCAATTGCCGCAGGCGCAGTTCCATCTCACCAGGCAGCAGATTCAGCACCAGAGTGAGGTTCTTCCCCGCCCGGGTGCTGACAAGATGGCTTAAATCCATAACCGCCGGACCGTTGAAACCCCATTGGGTGAAAATCAGGTTGCCGGTGGT
>CALMHE010000375.1 GCA_937863865.1 uncultured Anaerolineaceae bacterium
GTTCAAGGCGATGTGCCACTCCGTGGAAATCTTCCACCCCGGCGCGCATGGCTTCCTGTGGTATGCCAGCGCCAATAGCGATGGCGCAGGCTGCCAGCACATTGATAAGATTGTGTTCCCCCCGGAGTAGAATTTTTTCCTGGGGGAATAATTCATTCTGGATCTGTCCATCGGTGAATTTTAAGATCCTGTTTTCCACATATGTCCCGGCAAGACCACCAACTGGTTTTTGTAAACCAAAACTGATCAATTGACCGCGCACATCACCGGCGAGGTTCCAGGAGCCGGGATCTTCCCGGTTGAGAATGGTTGTATCCCCGGTGGATTGATGGGTAATGATCCGCGCCTTGGCGGCAGTGTAGGCTTCCATGGTGCCATGCCGGTCAAGGTGGTTGGGGGTAATGTTCAGGACGGCTGATATCTGTGGAACACATGTCATGATTTCCAACTGGAAACTGGATAATTCAAGGACGACAAGATCATCCGGCTTGATTTCATCCAGGTACTCGATCAGGGGTTGACCAATATTACCGCCCACCCAGGATTTCCTGGGGCTGGCAATACCAGCCTGCGCCATACGCCCTACTATGGTGGTGGTAGTGGTCTTGCCGGCTGAACCGGTGATGCCAACCACCTTGCACGGGACTGCTTCCATGAATATTTGGGAGTCATTGCTGATGGGAATTCCCTGCCTGCCGGCTTCAATTAAAAGCGGGAGAGTCAGGGGGACACCACCCGAGACGCAAATTAAATCCAGTCCTTCGTTAAGCAGATTGAGGGGATGACCGCCAAATTCCCAGCGAATCGGCAGTCCAGCCAGAGCTTCGGTGGCGGTGGTCATATCCCTGGCTGGGCGGTTGTCATTCAGGATGACTTCTGCGCCGCGTTCCACCAGAAAACGGGTCACAGCCAAACCCTGCCGGGCGGCTCCGATTACAAGAATTCGACTTCCCTTCCAATTCCTTTTCATCATACGAATGCCACTGCTATTCCCAAAATTGCACACAATAAACCGACCAGCCAAAACCGTTGAACAACCTGTGTCTCAGACCATCCAAGCAACTCAAAATGGAGGTGGATGGGAGTCATTTTGAAAAAACGCTTGCCCTTTGTTATCTTAAAATAAGCGACTTGAATCACCACACTTAATAATTCGCTGACGGGAATGATGGCGATCAGCGGGAGCAACAGCCATTGACCAGTCATCAATGCCACCACGCCCAATGTGGCACCCAGAGCCAGAGAACCGGTGTCGCCCATGAATAACTCTGCAGGATGAGCGTTCCACCACAGAAAACCAAAAAGAGAACCCACAACTGTAAAACAGAAACGAGCCAGAAAGACCTGCCCCTGCATGATTGCCACAGCTCCATAGGCGGCAAACGCAGTAGCGGATATCAGACCTGCCAGACCATCCAGACCATCCGTGAAATTAACCGCGTTGGACATTCCCACAATAATGACAACCGCAATGGGGATGTACCATCCGCCAAGCTGGATGGCTTTCTCGGCACCAGGCCAATAAAGATCGGGGACACCCAGAACATATTTCAAGCCCATGGCTGCCCCAAAGCCCACCAGCAGTTGTAAAGCCAGCTTGGTGCGCGCCCGCATTCCAATTCCCTTCCGTTGACCACGCACGCCCTCCCAGTCATCAATTGCACCGATCAGCCCAAAACTCAACAGGACAATGAGCGGAAGGAGAACTGATTTCCCCAAAACAATGAAATTCAACAGGGAAGCGGCGTTTAACAGGATCGTCAACAAGGTGATTGGGACAATAAACATTACTCCACCCATGGTGGGGGTGCCCATCTTTACCATATGGGCTCCGGGCTCTTCCACTCGAATTAGTTTGCCTATCCGGTAATGTCGTAAAATCCGCAAGAGAGGGCTTCCCCAGATGACGGCGAGCATGAATGAAATACCACTTAGAGCCAAAGCAAGAGATGCGTCTTTCATTCCGCCACCTCAATTGCTGCAACGATTTGTTCCATTTGCATACCACGGGATCCTTTTACAAGGACAATATCGCCTGAACGAATGATTTGTTTCAGTGGTTCGATTGCATCAGCGGATGTATTCACCCGCACGACCATGATGGCTGGCATGCCTGCCTGGATTGCTGCATCGGCAATTATCCCGCCGCGCGTCCCCACAGCCACCAAAACCTGGGCAACTTCAGCCGCCCGCACTCCCACCATTTCGTGTCCCTGCTGTTCATAAGGTCCCAATTCAAGCATGTCACCCAGAACGGCAATATGCCTTCCTTCAATCTCATCCAGCAGGTTCAGGGCAGCCAGGGTCGATTCCGGGGATGCGTTATACGTGTCATCCAAAATAAGTGCACCGCTGGCTGATTCGACCACCACAAGTCTCAATTGAGTACGGGATTGCTGTAAACCGGTAAGAATTTCCTGCCAGGAAAGATCCTCGACCAAGCCGACGGCTGCTGCACGCAATGCAGTATGAACCGAGTGCTGTCCGATGAGAGGAATCCGCACACTCAGGGATTCGCGCCCATAATGCAATCGGAAGGAGATGCCTTTTAAACCCTGGCTTTCGATTTCATTTGCCCAAAGATCAGCTTCGGGGTTCAATCCATAGAAAAACACACGACACCTGGATTTTTCAGCCATCTGTCGGACAAATGGATCATCATAATTCAGGATGGCTATACCATCTTCAGGAAGCGCCTCCACGAGTTCCGCTTTTCCCCGGGCGATTGTTTCGATGGACCCTGCTCGTTCCGCGTGGACCATGCCGACATTGGTTACAATTCCAATTTTTGGTTGGGCAAGATCACACAGGAATTTAATTTCTCCCGGAACATAAAAACCCATTTCAAGTACAGCTCGTTGATATCCCGGACCGAGGCGAAGAAGTGTGAGCGGAACCCCGATTTCATTATTCAGGTTGCCGATATTTTTCAATGTATGGTATCGCTGACCGAGTACCTCTGTGACCAATTCCTTGGTTGTTGATTTACCAACTGACCCGGTTATTCCAATAACCTTGACATCCATTTTTTGCCGCCAGAAACGGGCTATGGTTTGTAATGCTTCAACAGTGTTGGAAACCCAAATACAGAATGGGGCTTCAGGGGGGATGAAATTGACTGGCAGCTGCTGATTGCGCAGATCAAGTGTCGGGAATTGATTTGTCAGGTCTTTTTGAATGATGGCAACATGGGCACCCCGTCGAAATGCATCACTGACAAAATTATGCCCATCTGCATGTTCACCTGGAATGGCAATAAACATGGCAGCAGGGATCACCTGCCGTGAATCAATTGCCGCCTCACTGATTGTCAGCGAGGCTGCCTGGGGTCGGGTGCCTGTCAGGGCTTCCAAAACATCTGCGAGCGTCAGCACAGGTAAATCCTTCTCATTTTAAAGTCTCCCGGACAGCATCGGGGGGAATATTCAGAAGTATGACAATCTTTTCAACCGCCTTTTGGAATACTGGGGCAGCCACAACAGAACCATATGGATTGGAAGTGGGTTTTTCCAACCATACGTAAACCAAAAATTGAGGATCATCCACAGGTCCCCATCCGATGAAGGTGGCATTGGTCTGGTCTGAATAACCGGTTTTGGTTGGGATTTCTCCAGTTCCAGTTTTTCCGGCAACTCTGTAACCTTCCACCAGGGCGTTGGAAGCCTCTTCTTCCAGTGAGACTGCCAACATATCTGTCAGTGTGTGGGCAGTTTCAGCCTGGATCGGTTGACTGATAACCATCGGCTCAATATTATGTTGGCGTCCATCCTGAATGTAGCTTTTGAGAATATGCGGAGCCATCATCCTGCCATCATTGGCAACGGCTGACACGGCAGTAACCAATTGAATGGGAGTTATGGCAATACCCTGTCCGTATGAATTGGTAACCAGGTTGACATCCGACCAATAACGATCTCCAGGGATACTCAGAGGGAACAAAGCTTCCCCTGCCAGGTCAATATTGGTGCGATGCCCGATGCCAAACTGGTTGAGATAATCGAAAAAGACATCCGTCCCCATTTGGATTGCCACCCAGGAAAGGCAGACATTTAATGAATGCTGCATGCAGCCAGTCATATCCTGCCACCCCCAGGCGCCGCGGTCCCAGTTATAGATATAAAAACCACCATATTCAATTACACCGTTATCCAAAAATTCCGTATCAGGTTTGACCGTACCGGAATCGAGTGCCGCAGCCATGGTGAGAATTTTAAAAGTAGAGCCGGGTTCATAAGTTTGACTGACGATCCGGTTGAAAGGCGTGGGAATTGGAAACACCTTATCCAGATCCCAATATTCGTTCAGGTTCATTCGCGGCTGGGTTGCCAAAGCCAACATCTCGCCGGTGCGGGGATCCATGACGATGATCGTACCGGATTCCGCCCCGTTTTCTGTGACAGCTTCATCAATCAATTCTTCCATGGCTGATTGAATCTCACGGTCAATGGTCAGGACAAGGCTGGCTCCGGGTGGAACCGATGGGATTTTCTCCACACGGTTGGGATCGAGCGGGATTTGAAGCTGTTGTGGAACACCTGTCAGAAGGTTGTTGTAATACTGTTCCACTCCATTCACGCCGAACGGGTTGTCCCGGTTGTAATATGGATAAAAACCAATAATATTGGAAGCCAACTCATTTTCCGGATAACTTCGAATCAGGTGTCCCTGCCAATATACACCTGACAGCGATGGATTCACCTGTCCCTTGCGGGGGGCGGGCAGTTTCTTATATTCATTCTTCAACTTATCGATCTGCGCGACAGTTTCAGCTGATACAAAATCCACAAGAGCCACATATTTAATGTTTGGGGTCGCCAATCCGTTTTCAATTAATTGCATGATTTGAACGTAATCAGCACCGGTAAGATTGGCAATGGTGGTAGCAACGGTTTCCTTGTTCACCATCTCTGCCAGGGATACGCCGACTTCGTAAACTTCCTTGTTGCCAGCCAGCAGATTACCCCAGCGATCGTAAATATTACCACGTTCAGGGTAGACTGTCCGATATTCATATTCAGTATTTAATTCTGGCAGGGTCTTGGCACTGACATTAGTCTGTATGCGCACCATCTGAACAACGATGGCTGCCACCAGCAGAATGGAGGTGATCAATACAACCTGGGGTCGGGAAATGGCGGGTAGCTTCATGGTATTACCGGCGGGTTTGGATAAGGCGGGATGTGCTTTGGAAGAGCCACTCCCATAGGGATTGACGGTAGGAGGAATCGATCAGGGATTTGGACTGATCATCGAGGTTGACAGGCAGGGCGACAATCTCTGGTTGACGCCCGGTATAACCAGGAACCACAACGAACACGGCGTCGGAAGGATCAGCAGGTTCATACCCCATGGCTTCGGCGCGTTCCCTCATCACTTTTGCAGAGGTCAGGATTGCATACTGGGTTTTTAAATCAGCGATTTGCCGATCCAGGTTTTCCCGTTCCACTTCCAGATTTTTAATTGCAACCCCGGCGGATGTGGCTTGAGCAGTGATACTCAGGTAAAGCCCGGCAACAAGGACAATCACCACCAACCCAAGCAAAAAGAAACCAATCCACTGGAGCTGGGTACGCCATGGAGCTTGATTGTAGGCTTGGATAAAACGGTTTTTCATGACTTCGGTATTTCCTGTGTTGATTGGATTTATTACCTGTGATTTGCAATTGTCATGCCAGAGTCAATTTTTCTGCTGCTCGCAACCGGGCGGAACGTGCCCGGGGATTTGACAGAATCTCAGCTTCTTTTGCTGTGATCGAATGATGGGTAAGGAGACGGAGGGTTGCCCGATGTCCACAGGTGCAAACCGGCTGGGTTGGGGGACAGAGACAGTCGGTCGATTCCTTTCGGAAAAAATTTTTAACAATGCGGTCTTCCAGCGAATGGAATGAAATGACTGCCATCCTGCCGCCGGGTGCCAGAGCTTTTGCCGCCACGGGAAGGACATTCTCAATTGCTTCCAATTCCTGGTTGACGGCAATTCGGAGGGCTTGGAATGTCCGTGTGGCGGGGTGAATACGCTCCCGGGCTCCCCGGTATGTCTTGCGGATGACCTCTGCCAATTCAAGCGTGGAATGCAGCGGGCGGCTGTCCACAATTGCCCGGGCTAGGCGACGGGATTGGGGTTCATCGCCATAACGCCAGATTAAATCCGCTAGTTCAGTTTCCGGTAATTGGTTGACCAGAAGATCTGCCGTGGTTGGGTTCCCCGGATCAAAACGCATATCCAAGGGTCCATCAGCCAAAAAGGAAAACCCCCTATCCGCGTCATCCAGTTCCATGGATGAAACCCCCAGGTCAAACAGGATTCCATCAACCATGTCCCAGCTGAAAAAATCCAGTTGATTACGGAGAGTAGTATAGGAAGCCTGTACCAACTGAACCCTGCCTTGAAAAATGTCAAGGCGCTGGAACGCAATTTCCAACGCCTGGGGATCCAGATCCAGACCGAGTAATTTACCATCGGGCTGGCTGGCATTTAGAATCCCCCAGGCGTGACCACCCGCGCCAACCGTGGCATCAACATATTTTCCTGGGCTCTTTGGGCATAATATATGTAGGATTTCTTGGTAAAGTACTGGTTTATGTGAAATAGAAAATAGAGGGGAGTCACTCATGATCCGGAGAGGTTGAACATAGCCACCCGTTCATTGGTAATGGAGGGGTCATGCAATCTCTCCAACTGCACATTCCAGAGGGTGGGCGACCAAATTTCAAAGTATCGTCCCACTCCGACGACATAAGCTGTACTGTCAAGGTGGGATGATTCTCGAAGGAATTGGGGGATAAGAATCCTTCCCAGACGGTCGCTTTCCACCTGTTGGGCATGTGATAAAATTAATCGCTTGAGTAACCGTCCATTTGGATCTGCCATGTTGATCTGGTCGACCAGGGTGTAAATCAATTGAAATTCGGAAGAGGGCATCACCCAAAGGTTTGAATCAAAGCCCAATGTTATATACGCACCGTCTATTAATTGTTCCCGGTAACGGGCGGGGACCGTTAACCGACCTTTTTCATCAATGTTATGTTCGAAGTGACCAAGGAACATGTGTTCTACCTCTGGTAAATATGCGAAACGCCGGAAATCATCCGGCGATTAACCACTTTCACCCACTTTTAACCACTTTCTACCACAGTATAGCTGAATTTGAGATGATTTGCAAGTGTTTTTACCAATTGATGGAATAAATTTAAGGTTTTCCTAAAAATGGATCATATTTTACAGAAAACAACGATTTTCAACCATAGGAGATATTCATGAGGTATCGTGATCTGTTTGTCGGACTGGATGTCCAGGTGCCGGTTTTGGATGGACGAAAAGTTCCTTATATCAATCTTGATAATGCCGCTTCAACGCCCTCTTTTCAACATGTGGCTCGCTGTGTGCAGGAATTTCTGGGATTTTATTCCAGTGTTCACCGGGGAATGGGTTTTAAAAGTCAGATTTCAACCCACGCTTATGAGGAGGCGCGGCTGGCAGCCATGCGTTTCGTGGGGGCAAATTCACAGGATCATACCTGCATTTTTGGCAAGAATGCAACCGAGGCGATCAACCGTCTGTCAAGACGGTTTCCATTTTCTGATGATCGCAATGTTATATTAATTTCAATGATGGAACATCATTCCAACGACCTGCCCTGGCGTGCCGTGGGAAAAGTCGTCCATATCCGACTGACTCCGGATGGCTGCTTGGACCTGGCGGATTTCGACCGGAAACTTGATCAGTATGCAGACAATCTGGCATTGGTTTCCATCTCTGGTGCCAGTAATGTGACTGGCTATGTCAATCCAATTCATCAAATGGCGGAAAAGACTCATGCCAGGGGTGCCCAGATCATGGTCGATTGTGCCCAGCTGGCTCCGCATCGGAAAATCAACATGCTGCCACTGGATGACCCAGCCCACCTGGATTATGTGGCGATATCAGCGCATAAAATGTATGCGCCATTTGGTACCGGTGCATTGATTGGTCGCAAGGACCTTTTTGAACATGGTGATCCGGATATCCGCGGGGGGGGAGAGGTGGAAATTGTCACCCTGGACAATGTGGTCTGGTCAGAACCACCCGAGCGCGATGAGGCTGGCAGTCCCAACACGGTGGGTGCGGTGGCTCTTGCCGCCGCAATTGCCCAGATGGAAGCAGTCGGGATGGAGGAAATTGCCGCCCATGAAGCTGAATTAACTCATTATGCATTGGAGCAATTTAAGCGCATACCTGACTTGAGGACATTCGGCTGTCCGGATCCGGATAAAACAGCCAGCCGGCTGGGTGTCATTCCTTTGATCATGAACGGGATATCCCATTATCTTGTGGCAGCCATCCTGGGTTATGAATATGGGATCGGAGTTCGAAATGGATGTTTTTGTGCCCATCCCTATTTACTGGATTTATTGGGCGTCTCGAATGATCAGGCGGGATTGGTGCGTCATTCCATTTTGATGCATGACCGGCGGGATGTGCCCGGGCTGGTGAGGGTTTCATTTGGTCTGTACAATGAAAAGGAAGATGTTGACGCATTGGTGGAAGCATTGCTTGCCATCCAGGAGGGAAAATACCGGGGCAGTTACGCCCAGGATGTCCATTCCGGATTATTTCAACCGGCAGGCTGGCAGGCAAAATTTGAGGACTATTTCTCATTTGAAGTAAAAAAATAATTGGAGGGAGGTGGAGGTATGAAACCCCAGTTATTTGCACTGATAACCGCCATTTGTTGGGGGGTGGGGGGGTACTTCGAGAAAAAAGGTCTGCATTTGGGCAACCTTTCGCCCACCCTGGGAATTACCCTGCGGACTGCTGTTGCGGTCATCATCCTGGGAGTGGCAAGTTATCCGCAATGGAAGATGCTGCCCCAGGCGGGAACGAAGGCGATTTTGTACATGGTTATTGGAGGTGGGGTCGTGGCTGGTGCAGTCGGAATGCTGTGCTTCTATACAGCGTTGAAAGGCGCTCCGCTGACCAGGGTGATGCCCATTGCATTTACTTCCCCTTTGTTTGGGGCGTTGATGGGTTTGACCCTGGGTGGAGAACCTTTGACTGTAAAAACAGGCGTGGGAATGTTATTAACGGTTGCCGGGATTGTTGTGTTGTCCATTTAATTTCACATTGATTGAGAAAATAAAAAAAGTCCTCCCGCTTCATTGTGCGGGAGGACTTTCTTCGTTTTTGGAAATATTATACCTTGGAGACCAGGGAGATATTTACAGCTTGCAGACCAGCTCTTCGGTCGGAAGGTACGACTTCAAACTCAAAGATATGAGCCCGGCTGGGGAGTGAAGCCGCCCGGGCTGAATCGGGTAATGCATTGTCTCCAAAATAAGCAGTTTCATATGGGGATTCGGGGTGACGAGTGTCGGTCAGCCACAACCCCGGGCTGATATTTTTGAGAAAACGCATAAAACCATAGCCTTGTTCGGCATGCCAGTAACACCAACCCCGCACTCTGGATCCAGTCTCACCCCATTCGGGTTGATCGGGACGGGCATTTTGTAAGGGAACCAGGTCCGGGATGAGGTAACCTGAAATATAGAAATCGGATTCCATCCGCAGCTTGTGGGAAACATTATCCAGCCCGATTACTTCCACCCGGCAGCCTTTGTTTTGCAGGGCGCGGATAACCTGGACAAAATCGCCGTCACCGGAGGCAATCAGTACCCGATCCAGATTTTCGGATTGAAGCAGGGCATCCACCGCCAGATCCAGATCAGCATTGGCTTTGCCATACCGAACACCATTTTCATCCTGGTACCAGGTGATTTCCTTGACTATGACCTTGTATCCCAGATCACGCAGTGCTGAATGAAAATTTTGTGTGCCCTTTCGGTAGACTTCATCCCGGTCCGCCCGTTCTGCATCCAGCGTAACATAAGCATTCATCCTTACGGGCTCAGCATTATCCCGGCAGGCAAACTCCCGCAGAACATCATATTGCATTTTCTGACCGCCGTTATTGTACATATTAGCGACATCAACATAAATCCCAACTTTAATTAAAGAACCTCGTGAGCGCATGTAAATTTTCCTGTAAAAATAGGATGTTTTTTTTAATTTAGTATAAACGAATTATATTCAACAGACAAGATTATATTTATGAGATTTGGTATATTCGATAATTTTTCCGGAATGATCCTTATAATATGAACGATTTATTATTGTTCATAAATGAGTGTACTGCATTTTTCAGACAAGCCCGGGTTGATCCTGGCTTATCAGATCCGCAGTCGATTAATTCGGCTTATTGGCGGGTGGATGTGGGTGATGAAGCCTGTTGTGTTTGATGATTTGCCCGGCGCAGCAATAATGGTCCCACCCGGTCCATCAACCAGCCAAAACATGCTTCCACACCGGGAGCAATCCCCATCCAGCCGGGAATATAGACAAACCGCCGGGGGTGTTGCATGACCCGCCAGATGCATTTTGCCACCAGGTCATCAGTCACAGCAAAACGTTCCACTGGAATGCGTAAGCCATTGGAGCGATCAGCTGCCGTATCATAAAATTCCGTCTGTACCGGTCCTGCCCGAATAACGCTGACATGTACACCTGTCCCTGTCAATTCACGGTAGATGGCGGTTGTAAAGGCATCCATGAAAGCCTTGCTGGCAGCATAAACGGCAACCCCCTGGCTTGGGATACCGCCAACAATGGAACCAATATTGATAATGTGACCAGAATTACGGGCTCGCATGCGGGGCAGTGCCAGCAGGCTCAACTCGACAGAAGCTTCCACGTTAATCTGAATGACCTCCCTGGCAGTGCTGATGGGCATATCAGCTGCATAACCATACCATCCCAAACCGGCATTATTAATCAGGAGGTCCAATGTTCCGGAAAAGCTCATTGCTTCTTCGAACAGGATTTGACGTTCTGAAGGATCAGCCAGATCAGCTGCGATAATTTTTGCCTGCCCGCCCAGGGATTGAATTTCATGGGCGAGATGTTCCAATCTATCCACCCGGCGGGCGGATAATATCACTTTGATGCCGGCAGTTGATAAATGTCTGGCAGTTGCAGCTCCAATGCCGCTGGATGCGCCGGTTATCAGGGCTGTTTTTCCCTGCCAGCGGTTTATTTTGTTTTCAATCATATAAATTATTCCGTAGAGATTGGTTTATGTCCGGGCTTTCATAAATAATCGCCGGTTGGCTTGCAGCCAGTCGATTGTATCTTTTATTGTTTCGATTAATGCCCGGGGTTTAAAACCCAACTCCTGTTGTGCCTTGGCAGAACTGATGGTCGAGTTGCCAGCCAGCGTTTCAATGGAGTAGGGAGTCAGGCGCGGCTTGGAATGGAATAACCGGTAATAAATGGGTCCGAATTTGGCAAAGAATCTGGCAACCGGCAATGGAAATTTTATGCAAATCCGTTTAAACCCCATGACTTCACCCATCAAGCGGGGAATATCTCCCACTTTTAACCGGTGACCGGATAAAATGTAAGCCTCCCCGGAACGACCATGTTCCGCCGCCAAAATGAGACCGTTTGCTACGTCCCGTACATCCACAAAATCATATGCACCTTCAACCAGCCAGGCGATTTTATTTCGTATCCAATCCAGGAAAAGATTACCCAATTCGGATAGACGATAATCGTGAGGTCCAATCACTCCTGTGGGGCATGCAATGACCACATCCTGTCCGTTTCGTGCAGCTTCGCGTGCCAGCAAGGTTGCATGTGCTTTGGACCGATCATATTCATTTATGGCACTGGCGGTTGATATGGAAGTGTCTTCGTCAATAAAAGGAATGTTTTCATCGATGAGAATTCCATCAGGAACCCGCTGGAAGGCATGGATGGAGGATGTGTAGACCACCCTTTTTACACCAGACTGCCGGGCAGCCTCCAATACGTTTCGCGTCCCTTCAACATTAACTTTCCATACCAGTTCATCCGATCCTGGCATGATGGTAATCATTCCTGCCAGGTGGTAAACCAAGTCCACCCCCTGCATGGCAGAGAGCAGGGAAGAAATTTCCAGAACATTCCCTTCGACTTTTTCCACATCCAATCCTTCTATGGAAGTACAATCCTCCTGGGGCAGGAGAAAAACCCGCACATACTCGCCACGGATCAACAACTCCCGCACCAGCACGTTTCCTATATGTCCTGTTGCCCCTGTAACCAGAATCATTAAAATCCTCCCGGATTAATTGATAAACCATACCGACTGGTCGGTTTTATCTTACCTGCATGATATCCCTGCCGCAATAGGACTCAGGTCACATTTCCGGTCATGCCTGAATGGACCAGAACAAATCCCCGCCAGGTTTGACGGGGATTTGGAATTAGGATAGTCTGCTCCAAGTTAATCCACAGTCAGGGTTTTACTCAGATTCCTGGGAAAGTCTGGATCGTACCCCAGATTGATGCTGAGATGATAAGAGAGAAGCTGCAAAGGCAATATGGAAAGGAGTGCGTTGATGTTGCTGTCACCTGATTCGGGTAATGTAACCAAATGTTGGGCATTGGTTTGCAGGCGTGAGTCTTCTTCTCCGATGGCAATGGCAAGCCCGCCGCGGCAGGTCACTTCATTAATACCACTTATGACAATTGGGACATCCTCGCTCCCGGTGACAAAGATAACCGGATAACCATCCCGCACGGCAGAAAGTGGACCATGCTTGAATTCGGTTGAAAGCATTCCCTCACAATGGGTGTACGTGATTTCTTTAATTTTGAGAGCCCCTTCGAGAGCGATGGCGTATGTGAGTCCATAACCAAGGCAATAATAATCCTCCCATCCCTCAAAGAGAGATTCGACGGTTTTGATCTGGGGGGCGGTGATTTCCAGTGTTTTTTCCATCAACCCAGGCAGTTTTGACAGCTGACGGGTAGTTTCATGTCCACCCAGGCGCATGGCGAGATAAAGGAAGGTCAGAACCTGGTTCGTGAAAGTTTTGGTGGCAGGCACGCTGATTTCATACCCACAGGCGAGGGGAAGAGTCCGTTCGCAAATCCGGGTCATGGTGGAACCGACCACATTGACCATGCCAAACAAAGTCATCCCCCGCTGCCTGCCGGCATCAATTGCATTAAGGACATCCTTGGTCTCACCACTCTGGCTGACGAAGATGGCAACATCTTGTGAACTGACCGCCGGGGCATACTGGGCAATAAATTGTGGAGCCAGGACCGGGATGACAGTTCGTCCGGCGAGCCGGCTAAAGTATACCGAGCCAAGCAGACAGGCGTGATAACTTGTGCCGCAGCCGATCAAATAAATATTCCGTGCTGTGGACAGTTTTGTCAGAATGGGGGTCACGTCCTGGCTGGCATCCAGCAGACGTAAAAGTTCACCGGCGACCACAGGCTGTTCGTGAATTTCCTTGAGCATAAAGTGAGGATATCCACCCTTTTGAGCCGCTTCCATGGATTCAGTAATTAATTCTGGAGAACGCTCAATCAGGCTCCCATCCAGAACACTGTGGATTTCAACACCGGTTGGTGTTAATGTGATGATTTCACCATCCTCGATGCGCACAATCAAACGTGTCAGCGGAAGGATGGAAGGCAAATCGGATGAAAGCACGGTTCCATCCTCCATAATCCCTGCCACAAGACCGGAACCTTTTTTGAAAGCATACAGTTTTTCTTCACCCACCCTGCCAATGACAAATGAATAATCCCCGGCAAGGTCGTTATAGGCTTGGCGAATGGCATCGATGGGTTCAATGCCCCGATCTATGTAGCGTTCCACGGCATGGACACAACTTTCACCATCATTGGTTGAGCGGACCGTCATCCCCTCAGCCATGAACTGCTGACGCAACTCCACGTTGTTGACCACATTTCCGTTGTGAGCTCCCACCATATCCCCATCTGAATCCAGATGGGGTTGTGAATTGACCTGGGAAGGTGAGCCAAAAGTTGCCCAACGAAGCTGTAAAATCCCCCGGCTGCCGGTCATTTCTCCAAAACCAAGCCGGCTTGATACTTCATCAACCTTGCCGGCATCCTTGCGGAGGTCGATTGTCCCGTCCTGATGAATGGTGGCACAGCCAACTGAATCATATCCCCGGTAGGAAAGCCGCTTTCCAGCGTCAATCATGATGGGACCCAAATTTTGTTCCTTGCGTGTGATGATGGCAAAGATTCCACACATGGATGATCTACTCCTTAAAAATGGAATAACAGAAAAAATTTTACTACTTAATTTGTAATTTGTGAAAAAAGAGATACTTGCCCATTAAATTTCACCACCAGCCATAATTTCCCCCTGGAATCAAGATCGACAGTGATGACATCCAATTTTGCCACCGGAACAAGAGCACCATCCTGAAATTGCATGACAGAAGATGGAGTCAGCACCCAGATGAGGTTGTGTTGAGAAAACAGTACCTGTTCCTGTTCGGTTTGACCGATGCCATTAATTTGCTTCCAATTGCCATTTTCCAAGACATACCGGACATTGAAAATATCACAACCGGACAGTCCGCATAATGAGAAACGGGGCATGAGGATTTCATCAATGGAGACAGGCAGGTCGGTGATAATTTGATAGGACAATTCTGAATTTTGGTCCAGGGGTGGGGGTGGAAATTCCGTCCATGTTTTATTAATGGAATCATACTGCCACCAATGGCGCTCATGACT
>CALMHE010000376.1 GCA_937863865.1 uncultured Anaerolineaceae bacterium
CTGATCATCGGCTCCGTCGGGTCCGCGACGCTGCTGTACGGCTTCGCGCTGCTGTACGGCGCGACCGGCGCCACCGACTACGGGAAGATCGGCGCGGCGCTCGTGAAGGACGATCTCGCCGGGGACGCGCTCGTCCTCACCGGCATCGGGATGACGATCGTCGGCCTGGCCTTCAAGGCGTCGATGGCGCCGTTCCACCAGTGGACGCCCGACGTCTACGAGGGCGCGCCGACGCCGGTGACCGCGTTCATGTCCGTCGCGACGAAGGTCGCCGCGTTCGCGGTGATCATCCGGCTCTTCGACACCGCGCTGATCTACGGCTTCACCTTCAACCTCGATCAGCCTTCGGGCGCGGGGAACTCGGAGGTGCTGCTGGCGCGGGCGCTGGCACAGCAGGCACCCCTGCTGCTGCTCGACGAACCCACCACCCACCTCGACCTGGCATACCAGATCAGCCTGATGGATACCATCCAGAAGCTGGTGCATCCATCCCACACCGCCGGAGATGCCCCGGCGGGACTGGGCGCGCTGGTGGTAATGCACGACCTGCACCTGGTGGCGCGTTATGCCGACCGGGTGGCACTGATGGTGAAAGGTGAACTGGCTGCCCTGGGCACCCCGGCGGAGGTGCTGACTCCTCCCCTGATCAGTGAGGGTTTTGGCTTGCCCTTAAAAACCGTCGAGGAAATCCTGCCGCCGATTTTGGCGCAGTGTAAAACAAGCCTTTAGCTTGTTCATCAAGCCCGGACAGGTTGGAGGTTCATCCGGAAGCGGGGAAAATGGATTCGGCTCCCAATTGTGCACTCATAATCAACCCGTTAATTTTATGGCAGTCGATGAAATTGGTTGACTCTGTGCTTCACTCATGATAAAGTAACTTCAACCATCCCCCAAGGCAAATGTAGAACATCAATGATTTGCCATCCTGTGCTAGAGCATATCCAATCTCAAAGTCTGTCAATCCAAAGGAGAGAAATGAAATTAAAAGTTCAAGCCCCCAAAGTTCTTACCTGGGCTATTGCACTTCTGCTTGTCATACTGGGAGTGGTGGCTCAACTGTTTAAAATTGATCTCCTGCAGCCATATGGATTCTGGCTGGTCTTAATCGGTTACGTTGTACTTTTACTTGGCACCCTGATTAAAGGGCTTTAACCACACACAATTCCTTCAACCCACCCGGGGGATGGTTCCACAGGGATGGGTTGGGTTACAAAAAAATGCTTCCGGAGCGGTATTGCCTCCGGAAGCATTTTCCTATTCAAGTCCGCCTTGCGGCTTCCCCGTTAATTCAATTTACTTCAATATGATCGGCAGCCAGAGATACCTGGTGATCGTCTCCATCACATGCAGAGTCACCGGGACTTTGATTGCCGGAGCCGGTGGATTCTTCAGCCACAGTTTGGCAAAGTAGTCTCCCAGTGCCAGTCCGGTGGAATCGAACGTCACCGTCACATCCACTGCACTATCGCCGGGAACCGTGCCGGAGATGGGATCCTCGGACAGCCAGACGATATCTTCCGCAGCCGTCTCACCATAACCGCGCACCATCCAGTTGCCCGGGAAGTAATCATCAATCAGGATCCAGGTGTCATCCGGAGGCAGCACCGGGGGATTCGGAGGAGGTGATGACAACCACCAGCCAGCCCAGGAACGCTGCTGTGTGGTAGTCTGGTCAATGGAGGCTGGCCAGTAGGACCCACCAGGAACCTCCAGTGCAATTACACCAATCACCACATCACCCGGTCCGTTCAGCTCCACCACTTCGGGCAGGTCATAGACACTCCAGGTATCCAGTGCCTGCACTGTCGTCGGGTAGCTGTACAGCCAGTTCGAGCCCACTGCCGGGTCAATGTTGCCGGTTGTGTTCTCGTAAACCACGATAATAATGTCGTCGCCAACGTACACCTCGCCAACCGAGGAGAACCAGATCTGCACCTGTTCCAGGTTGAACGGGTAGGCATCCGGATCGGGGGTGAAGCGGTTGACCCAGATCATCTCCCAAGTCCCGCCAATCCCGATGTTATTATCACGCGTGCCGTCATCCAGCACCAGTTCCACCGTTTCCTGAATTCCAGCCACTGCCATCTCGATGATCTCAAAGACCGCTTCCCCGGCACCATTGTTCACCAGGGTCAGGGTCTGATCAGCAGTCCTATCGACCATCAGCCATTGTTCAAGTGAGGCGGGATCCACGCTCAGACACGGCATATCCAACCGCAGTTCAAAATCCACGGTCACAGTTTCGCCGCCCTCCACCGGGAAGTTGTAAGCAATCTGGTCGACAAAGCCGTCCATCAGGATTTCGATGTCATAGGTGCCTTCCGACAACGAGTAGTTGTAGTTACCATTCCCCAACGTGGTGGTGGTGGCGACCAGTACATCCTCCTGCCAGAAGTTGACGGTTGCGCCTGCCAGCGCGGTCGGATTCACATCGCAGGCTTCCAATCCGTAGACGGTGCCGTTGAAGGTCCCATAATATTCCGGAGCCAGCAAATGCAGTGTGACCGGAATATTGGCATAAGTGTAGGGGGTATCGTGGTTGATTTTGAGTTCAGCCAGGTAGTCGCCGGGTTGGCTTAGTCCGCCTCCTGTCGGGTTAAAGAATACATCCACAATTAGGTCATCCTCCGCCGGAACCGTTCCACTGGCGGGATCTTCGAAGAGCCACGGCACATCGGCTGTTCCGCCGGTGGCGAAGGCAAAGCTATCGACCTCGACGCCGCCGGGGAAGGCACCCACCAGGGCGCTGGCACCGGTTGTCGTATCAATGACGCGAAGCTCTCCGGCATTGGTGTCGTAGTTGAAAGCAGCCCAGTACAGAACGCCGGTTTCTTCTTCATAGTCCATGCCCTGGGCGTAGTTGGCACTGATACCGGTCGTTCCAATCAGGGTGGTGGTCATTGTCGCCGGATCAACCTTGAACAGGTTGTCGGAGACGATATCCACAATGTAGATCATGTCATCATTGGTGTTGTATGCCAGGTCGATGCCGCAAGTGATGCCAGGCAATGAACCCAGGTCTGTGACCGCTGCGGTTGCCGGATCCATCGTGACCAGGTTGGTGGACGTGTTACATACCGAAGTCAGACCGTACAGCGTGCCATCCGGTGTACCACTCAGACCCGTCCAGTTGCCACCCGGGGATACTGCCGCACCCACCAGGGTGTAGGCGCCGGTCGCGGTATCCACCGTGTAGAGGTTGTTGTTGTCATAGCTGATGGCATACAGGGTGGAGAAGTCGCCGCCAATGAAATCGCCCGAGAACAGCGAGGTCATGGTTGCGCCAATGATGTTCCAGACGTCCGGAGCCGTGGTATCAGGGATGTATACCAGTTGGTTGGATATCAGATCCACCGCAAATGCCGGTTTACCAGCCAGCAGATCGTTGAAAAGACCGGAAGTGGACAATGTTGGAACCGCGGCGGCTTCAGGGGCGCGCCCCATGGAGACCGGACGGGGATCTTCGATCAACTTGCCGGTGAATGCCGGGATGCTGAGCGGGGGAACAAAGCCTCTGTCCTTCTCAATCCACTCAAAGGCAGCATCCGCCAAACCGTTATTATTCAGAGTCAATGTTACATTTTCCGGTGCATCACCCATCATCATGGTGTGTTCCAGAGTGGTTGGTTCAAAGCTGAGCAATCCGGCAGGCAGGTAGAAATCCTGCTGGATAACAGCATCCACAACAACCGATATGGTTTCCGAGGCATCCATGTACTTGACATGGGAAGCCGTAAAGTCCACATCTTCCGGATCCACTGTAGTGGGTTGGAATCCCCAGTAGAGACCCGCATGGAGGGGATCACCTTCCAATGCAAAAGTTTGGGTTTCCAGTCCAGGGCTGACCACATCCGCACCAATCAGGACCTCCTGGGTATTGTCATCATAGACAGTACCGGTCACAACACCACCCGCCAGGGGTACGCAGGGTGATGCAATAACCATCGGCTCAGCCACTGTGACTGCAACATCATCAATGTACCAGCCTGCATAATTATTTGAGTAATCGCTGCGGAAGAAGAAGCGGAACTGGAAGTTGGCGACGGCGTAGGAGGAATCGAGAGGAATATTCTTTAGTGTCCAGAGGGAGACATCGCCAATCTTGCCGGAAACATCCATCCAGGTCACACCTCCGTCCCTGGTTGCCTCCACAGCACCCCAGTCATAGGAAATATTTTCAATGTCGTTCCAGTGCCAGAATGAGATGGTGGGTACCAGATCGGTGAAAGCGCTCAGGTCAATCACCGGAGAGGTGATCCAACCATTTTCAGAGCCGCTGTAATTCTCTGTCAGGTTGGTTGCCCAGACATTGGGGGCGGAATAGGGAGCACCCGGTCCGGGAGTTGCTGATGGAGCACCCCAAGCCCACGAGGTGGTGCCGCTGGCAACAAAGCCACCATTATCCGCGTCAAAATTGGAGGAATAAACCGTGGTCGATGGTGGAGTTGTAATTTCAATCAATCCAATGTCATCGACATACCAACCATTCTTGATGTATGAGGAATCGCTATGGAAAAAGAAACGGAACTGGAAATTGGTTACGTTATAGGTCGGATCGAGGACAATGGTCTGTTGATGATAACCGGTATCGTTTCGTACAGTGGGTCCCCATACGGGAAGCCATGTAACTCCGCCATCCTTGGTCACATCCAGGCGTGCATAGTCCCAGAAGGATGTGGCACTTTCCGTGTATAACCACTCCCACCATTGAATGGCTGGAGTATCCGTGCCGAAACCAGACAAGTCAATAACGGGGGAAGTCATCCAGCTGTCTTCCTCAATGTTATAGTCACCAGCTGGATTGGTGGCAATACCCTTGGTGCCGCTGTGACCCTCACCCGGACCACTGGTGAAATCGCCCCAAGCCCAGGATGAATTTTCCCCACCGGAGGTGAAACCGCCATCATCCGATTCAAAATGCCAGAAATACTCGTATTCAGGGGCATAACCTGGCGCTGCGCAGGATTCTTCAGGCACATACAGGTAGTAATCCTGTGTGTCAGGATCCGCATCCGGGGTGTAGGTCCCAATAAAGGGATCATATCCGCCGGGAATCGCTGCAACCGTCACATCGTATTCCTGATCCAAGTACAGTTCGATCTCATATTCACCCGTGAACGGGTCATTGTAGATCGTCTGGTTGAAGCCGGGGGCGGCAAAGGTGAGGGCTGCATACAGCGGATAACCGTGCGACCCAAGCCCCAGGACACCGCCATCGTACACTGTGCCGGAGACCAGGGATGTGGTTAATTCCGCCAGTTGAAAGTCCACCACCACCGTGGCTCCATCCGCCACCACCACGCCAGTCACCGAATCGCCTTCGTAGCCGAACATGGTTACGGCAATATCAAAGGTGTCGGCGCCCACATTGGCGCTGTACACGCCCGAGGCATTGGTGTACACCGTGCGGTCGTTGGCAGGATCCGTGCCGGTGATTTCCACCTTCACCCCTGCCAGCGGGTCGCTGGTGTCCACATCCGTCACCGTGCCGGTGAGGGTGTTGTTCCCGCACAAGCCGGCTGCTTCCACCACCGCCGCCAGGGCATCGATTTCACCCCAGCCGGTGGCGAAGTTCGGGAAGTTGGTCGGCGTCAGCGGGGAACCGTCCTCATAGACCATGTCCACCGCTGTTTCCTCGATCAGGTTCTCTGTGATGGCATAATTGCCCACCAGGCAGGGCGCCGCCTGCCAGACAAGCGCCACCAGACCGGTTACATGGGGAGCCGACATGGAAGTACCCGTCCAGCCGTCCTGATACTCCGAGTCGCTGCCCGGCGTGGACGAGCGGATGCTCACACCCGGAGCCAGCACCTGCGGTTTCATCATGTCGAAACCACCCGTCGGGTTGACCGTATCCAGGTTGTCAGTGGGTCCCCAGTTGGAGTGGTTTGCATACTGCCCGTTTTGCTCACCCGATGAACCCACGCCCGTCACATTGCCGGAGCGCGCCGGATTGCCCACGGTATTCAGCGTCGGAGGGGAGGAATAGCCGCAGTTGGAGGAATTGCCATTGGAGAAGACCGGGTACACACCGGCGGCAAGCCAGGCATTGATGGGACCGGCGTACCAGTCATCATAGGTCTGTCCGCAATCCCCCCAGGAGTTGTTCACCGCAATGGGGCGCATATCCGGATTGGCATTGGCTCCCGTCAGGTCGGTGGGAGCCGCCATGAACTGACCGCAGCCCAGCAGGGCTGAGTCAGTACAGCCGCCATCCGGGCAGCCGGCGCAGGCGATCCACTCGGCACCGGGGGCGATACCGATCTGATTGCTGCCGCTGTCATCACCCACCATGGTGCCCATGGTGTGGGTGCCATGACCGTGACCATCACGAGGTGTATTATCAGACAGATTGTCGGGGTTGAACCAGTTATAGTTATGGTTGAAGGATCCACCACCCATGTTGCCGCGGTACTGGTTGACCAGTGCCTGGTGCGAGTAGCGGACGCCGGTATCAATGTTGGCAATCACCAGACCTGCACCGGTGTAGCCCAATCCCCAGACATCGTCTGCATTGATGTGAGTGAGGTTGGGTTCAATGGAGTTGACTCCGTTATCAATGACCGCTGCTGTGGTGTCCGGTTCGTACAGGATGAATGTTTGCCGGGGGTTAATGGCTTTAATTTCAGGGAAATTAAGCAAGCCATTCAGCGTGTTGAGATTGGAGCTTTTGACCAGGATGGTGTTCTTGATCCAGTAGGACTGGTATTCCACATTGGCGCCCGTCAGATAAGCCGCAACATTCGCCTGAGATTCTTTGGCGTTTGCGGTGAGCGAATTGTAGACATACCAGCCGCGCTCTGTCCAGCCCATGTCATAGGCAGCCGATAGGTCAGCATCGGCTGTAAAGTCAATCCAGTAGTTGGCGGAGCCGTTGGCTTTCATTTCCGTAAGAACCGCCGGATCCACCGTGATGGACGCCTGCAGTTCAGGTCCTTTTGCCAGTGCCGTGGCGGGCGCCACCAGGTTGAAGAACATGCCCACCATCAGCAGAACTGCAAAGATAGTGTAGTGTATTTTTTTACTCATGATTTTTCCTTTTTATTTAGCTGGCAAATTAAAAATTAACTATGGGGGATGCTGACAGGAAATAGCAGTAACAC
>CALMHE010000377.1 GCA_937863865.1 uncultured Anaerolineaceae bacterium
TCATGTTTCACTCCATTACAAAACCCGGCAGAACACCCCAGGAGAACACCGCCATAACTGCCGAATATTGGGCTGAAATCGTCCGCAATGCCAAAAACCTGGGATTTGAGACAATCACCACCGATGAACTCATTCAATTTTTGAAATATAATGCCCCGATACCTCCCCGCTCGATGATTTTCATCGTGGATGACCGCCGGCTGGGAGTTGTGGAAGATCATTTTATGCCTGTACTGGAGGAGAATGACTGGACGGTTACTCTGGCATATATCACCGGTGTTGCGACTGATGCCGAATGGGAACATCTGGCAAAGCTGGACGCCACCGGCAGAATTGATGTCCAGGCGCACGGTTTTTTGCATAACGGTTCAACCTACATTACAGAATTCACTCCCGGGGATGTGATCGAGCAGGAAATCAAAGCCCCCATCCACCTTATTCAGGAACACCTGGGAAGCCGCCCACTGGCGTTCATCTGGCCGGGGGGCAATTTTACCTCCCGGGCGGTCAATTTGGCGGTTGACTCTGGATATCAGGTCGGCTTTACCGCCTATTCACGGGGTCCCTTGATGTTTAACTGGATTCCTTTGGGAGAAGCCGAGCGCGCCATGTTAAATCCTTTAATGGTCCTGCCCCGCGCCTGGAGTACCGCAGCATATGTCAACCTTGAGGAAGCTGCTGCCATCAGCGGGCAGTACATGGACTTTCTCGAAAACAATAAAATAACTGAACTCCTATATTATTACAATGAGTGTTCCGGGATTGTCCCCGACGATCCCAATTTTCCCTCACATAAAATGGAGTAAATCATCATCATGGAAAACTGCCCTTTTTGTAAAATCATTTCCGGAGAAGTGGAATCTAAAATCGTATATCAGGACGATCTGGTGACTGCCTTCAAGGATTATGATCCGAAAGCTCCGGTTCACCTCCTGATCATCCCCAACCGCCATATCACCTCCGTCAATGAAGTGGAGCCTGGGGACGAAATCATCCTGGGAAGGCTGTTCATCACAGCCCGCCAACTGGCGGAACAAAATCAAATCCATCAAACCGGTTACCGGCTGGTTGTCAATACCGGCAAGGATGCCTTTCAATCCGTCATGCACATCCATATGCATCTGATTGGCGGCAGACATCTTTCCAATATCTTCCGGGATTAATCCCCATGTCCCATCGAAGGTTTCTCGGATTTCTTGCCCTTACGTTGACCCTGTTAATGGGCGGCTGCATCCGTCCCACTACTGAATATACCATCTGGCACGTGGACCCCACAACCGATTTTGCATATCCCCCCACTCTGACACCCTTCCAGCTCCCCACCCGGATTCCCGGCTCACCCATCCTCACACCCACGCCGGATGCACCTCGTATTTTACCGGAAACGCGCACCCGAAGCGAGAATTACATCGTTCAATACGGCGACTCCCTGGGGGTTATTGCCAACCGTTTTGGCGTGAATATCAACATCATCATCAACGCCAATTCCATAGTGGATCCCAACCTGATCGAGCCGGGTCAGGTATTGTTAATTCCTGCCCCCACCATTCAGCCCACTGGCACGGGTTTTAAGATCATTCCCGATTCTGAATTGGTGAATGGTCCTTTGAATTCAAGATATAATCTCCAGGATTTTGTCCAACACTCAAAGGGTTGGTTAAAGTCATATGTTGAAGTAGTGGATGGCGTTGAAACCCCCGGGGTGGATATTGTCCAGCGGGTGGCGGAGGACTATTCAATTAATCCACGCCTCCTGTTGGCAATCATGGAATATCAGAGCCAGGCGCTTACCAACCCCAATGCGGACCATGACCAAAAAATCCATCCAGTGGGTCACCTGGAATCATGGCGGGTGGGTTTGTATAATCAACTTGCCTGGGCAGCCAACGAATTAAACCGGGGTTATTACTTATGGAAAGTCAATGGCATTTCCCTCTGGCTGCTGTCTGATAATAACGCAGTTCCAATTGACCCCACTTTGAACGCTGGAACGGCAGCTATCCAACACTTGTTTTCAAAGATATCCAGTTATTCCAGCTGGGTGCGGGATGTCAGTCCGGATGGATTCTACGCCGCATATCAGCAATGGTTTGGTTACCCCTTCGACCTGACCATCGAGCCTTTAATCCCAGCCGATCTTTCCCAACCAGCCATGATTCTACCCTTTGAACCGGGTCAATCCTGGTCTTTCACCGGCGGACCGCATGGCGGATGGGGGGATGGTTCCGGCTGGGCAGCATTGGATTTCGCTCCCCCAGGTGAGGGAAAAGGTTGTGTGCTTTCACCGGATTGGATTGTTGCAGTTGCAGATGGACTGGTTGTCCGTTCCGAAAATGGATCCGTCATCCAGGACCTGGATGGGGATGGTTTTGAACAAACCGGTTGGACGGTTTTGTATCTTCATGTAGATTCCAGCGAGCGGGTGGCTGTGGGAACCCATCTGCACACTGGTGACCGGATTGGACATCCCTCCTGTGAAGGTGGATATTCGCTCGGTTCGCATGTGCATATTGCAAGACGGTATAATGGAGAATGGATCCCTGCAGATGGACCGCTGCCATTTAACTTGGATGGCTGGATCTCTCAGGGCGACAGCTATGAATATAATGGGACTCTGGAGAAAAATGGCGCGGTTGTGGAAGCCTGGGATCGTTTCGTCCCCCAGAATCAAATCCAACGTTAAACGGCGGGTCACTTTTTTTGTCGTTGGATTCTGGCTGCTGGCAACAGTTGCCTGCAACCTGCCGGGTATTGCCAATTCCACCCCTGGAACTGGATCGGGAGGGGTGGATTCCACACCTCCGCCCTGGGCGGAAGCAATAACTGCCACCGCCAATTCAATTGCCGCCACCCAGAACTCCGCCCTGGCAACCCTGTATGCGCCAACCCCGACGCCATCCATTTCATCCACCCCCCGTCCACCCATTCTTTATTACACCCAATCCGGAGATACTATGGGCGGGCTGGTGGCACGGTTCGGTGTCCGGGAGGAAGATATCAGTTCCCCCAAGCCATTGGAAAAAACAGGGTTCCTTAACCCGGGTCAGCTCCTGATGATCCCTGATGTGCTCGAGGGTGTGGATCCCATGGCGAAATTGCTTCCGGATTGCGAGGTGGTATATTCCGCCAGTGCGCTGGATTTCAATATATCAGAATATGTTTCCCAGGCAAATGGCTATCTCAACCGGTACACTGAATATGTAGAGGATCGCTGGTACTCCGGGGCGGATATCATCAAGAAAGTGGCAACCGAGAACTCCATCAACCCGCGCCTTCTGCTGGCATTATTGGAATTCCAGGGACATTGGGTTTTTGGAGAACCTCAAAACCTTGCTGAGGCAGATTATCCTCTTGGCAGGATCATATTCAGCCGTCAGGGTTTGTATCGTCAGATGACCTGGGCTGTCCATGAAATCAACCGGGCATATTTTGGCTGGCGGAGCGGTGAAGTCACAACAGTCATCTTTACAGATGGAGAATCCCGGCAATTAAATCCGCAAATCAACGCTGGAACTGCCGCCCTGCTTGGAGTTTTGGCAAGAGTGTATACTCCTGTGGAATGGGCGGGAAGTACATATGGCACTGACAGCCTGCCGGTCCGATATGAGCAAATGTTCGGCAGTCCCTGGCAGCGGGCTCAAAATGTGGAACCCCTCATTCCACCTGATCTGACCCAACCGGAGATGGAATTGCCATACGCCGTGGATCATGCCTGGTGTTATACCGGCGGTCCCCACATGGTCTGGGGTGAGGACAGTCCCTATGCCGCGTTGGATTTTGCCCCTCCCGATGAGGTTAAAGGATGCACACCATCATTGGATTGGCTGACCGCACCTGCAGCTGGTCTTGTCGTCCGATCCGAGAATGGTGTGGTTTTGCTGGATCTTGATGGGGATGGCTTTGAGCAGACCGGCTGGACGATTCTTTTCCTGCATGTTGGAACAGAGGGACGGGTGGATGTGGGCACGTGGGTTGAACAAGATGGTAAAATTGGACATCCATCCTGTGAAGGTGGATCTGCCACCGGCAGACATATCCATATCGCCCGGAAATTCAATGGTGAGTGGATGCTGGCAGACGGACCCATTCCTTTTGTTCTCTCAGGCTGGCAGTCCTTCGCCGGTGATGCTGCATATCAGGGGACCATCGTCCGGGGAGATGAAATTATTCGGGCGCGTTCATATGGCTCATCTGAAACCCTCATCCATCGTTATTCGGAAAATCCTTAGCAGTCTCGCCATCATCAGCCTGCTTTCTGCCTGTGTTCCTTTCAAGTCTGAATCGGAAATTTATCCACCTTTGCAACCAACAGATGAAGAAAGGGTTGAGATCATCCTGCCAACCCCCCTGCCCACACGACCGCCATACCCGCCGGGCACCCTCGTGGAGTATGTTGTTCAAACCGGCGATACCCTGCCTGCCCTGGCTGCCCATTTCAATACAACTGAATCCGAGATCCGTGCCGCCAATCCCATTCTCCCCAACCAGGTAAGCACCCTGCCCCCGGGATTACCTTTGCAAATTCCGATCTATTATCAAATATTTTGGGGGAGTCCTCATCAAATTTTGCCGGACAGCCAGTTCATAAATGGTCCCTCAGCTTCCGGTTTCTCTGCCGAAGATTTTATTTCCGGATCCAATGGTTGGTTGAAGGATTACACTGATTATCTCGGTGATCAGAACCGGCGGGGGGGTGAGATTGTGGATTATGTTGCCACTATCTACTCAATCAATCCCCGCCTGCTTCTGGCAATCCTGGAATATCAGACCGGTGCCATGACCATGACAAAAGCGGAAGTGGATCTTGACAGGTATCCCCTGGGTTATGGGGATGTCTTCCATCTTGGTCTGGGCAGGCAATTAATCTGGGCTGCCAATACCTTGAATAACGGTTACTATGGATGGCGAACCGGGGATTTAAGTGAATTTGAACATCTGGACAAAAAATTGGAGCGCCCTGATCCCTGGCAAAACGCCTGCACAGTTGCCCTGCAATATTACTTTTCAAAAGTTATGGATGGAGATGAATATACACTGGCAATCAGTGGCGAAGGTTTGGAAAAAACATACCACAACCTGTTTGGCAGTTATCTGGATAATGACCTGGTTCTGATTCCCGGAAGTCTGTCACAACCGGAATTACGGCTTCCATTTCTTTCAGGCAGGACATGGGCTTTTACGGGCGGTCCACATACCGGTTGGGGGGAAGGCGCACCCCTGGCTGCCATCGATTTTGCCCCACCCTCCGTGACAGGCGGCTGCAGCCCCAGTAACGAATTCGTTGTCGCCATGGCGGATGGAGTGGTCGTCCGTGCTGAACGCTCGATGGTGACATTGGACCTGGACGGGGATGGGGATGAACACACCGGATGGGTGATCTTCTATCTCCATATTGCAGCAGAAGGAATGGTGAAGGCGGGAACCCGGTTGAAATCCGGGGACCCGGTGGGGAAACCCTCATGTGAAGGCGGTGAGGCTACGGGAACTCATGTCCATATTTCCCGAAAATATAACGGTGAGTGGATCCCCGCCGATGGTCCGCTTGCATTCAATTTGGAGGGGTGGATCGCCCATAATGGTCCGGAACCCTACAAAGGCACGCTTACCCGGTATGGTCAGACCATCACGGCAAGCGTTGCTTCAGACATATCTACTCGCATACAGTCGGAAATACCGTAATCATTCTGCTGAATTATTTCATTGGAAAGGACACAATTTTTAATGACCTCCACAAAGCCCTCAGGAATGAAGACATTCACCCTCATCTGGGTGGGACAGGTTTTTTCGTTATTCGGATCCGCAATGACCCAATTTGCCCTCACCATCTGGGCGTACCAGGTCACTGAAAAAGCCACCGTTCTGGCATTGGTGGGTTTTTTCGGATTTGCCCCCATGGTATTGATCAGCCCGATCGCCGGCGTCCTGGTCGACCGATGGAACCGGAAACTGACCATGATGATCAGCGATATTGCCACAGGTATGGCTACCGCCATTTTGTTGGTTTTGTATACGACCGGCAATTTGCAGATATGGCATCTATATGTCCTCAGTGCCTTCAGCGGTTTGTTCCAGGCATTTCAGTGGCCTGCTTATTCTGCTGCCATTTCACTGCTCATCCCCAAAACACAATACGCCCGCGCCAGCGGGATGATGTCACTGGCACAGTATGGTGCCGGGATTCTTGCCCCGATCACGGCGGCTGCGCTTCTGAAGCCCATTGGGATCAACGGAATTATGATCATTGACCTGTTGACACTGGCGCTTGCCATCGTCACCCTGTTGATTGCCGCAATCCCGGCGATGGAACGTGTCCTTGCGGAAGGAGAAAAACAACCTTCCATCTGGCGGGATTCCTTGTTTGGATTTAAATTCATTTTTAACCGTCCTGGATTGTTCTGGCTGCAGATGATCTTCTTCATGGGAAATTTTATGGCAAGCCTCGGCGGAGTTCTCATCAATCCAATGATTCTGGCAAGCACGGGGCAGAGTGCAACCATGCTCAGTGTTGTCCAATCGGCAGGCGCCATTGGTGGTGTTGTCGGGGGATTGATCATCGCTTCGTGGGGTGGGTTTAAGCAAAAAGTCGAGGGAGTC
The DNA here is from genome assembly GCA_937863865.1 of uncultured Anaerolineaceae bacterium. Taxonomy (GTDB): domain Bacteria; phylum Chloroflexota; class Anaerolineae; order Anaerolineales; family Anaerolineaceae; genus CALMHE01. The sequence continues at coordinate 6,595 of CALMHE010000377.1, forward strand.
TTGTTGGGGTGGATGGCTGCCGGTTTGATGGGTTTCATGTTCATTGGAACTGCCAAGGGTGTAGGCTGGATTTGGGTCATTGGCAATCTCATGTTTGCTGCCATCACGCCCATCATCAATGCCTCCAACCAGGCAATCTGGCAATCCAAGGTTCCCCCGCAAATGCAGGGGCGGGTTTTCTCCGTCCGCATGATGATCGCAACCATCACAGCGCCGCTTGCCATGCTGGCTGCAGGTCCGCTGGCGGATAAAGTCTTTGAACCTGCCTTGAGAGTGACAACCAGCGCCTGGAGTCATTCGTTTGGAGGTCTGGTGGGAACTGGACCTGGTACAGGAATGGCATTAATCCTCGTCTTCAGCGGTCTCTTAATGGTTCTTGTGGGTGCTATTGGATACATCATCCCAAGTGTCCGGAATATTGAAAAAATCCTGCCTGAAGAACACCAGGTTGTGTTGACAAATGGAAATACGCTTATTTACGATATTTTAATCGTCGCTACAGGATCTGA